>JAAYYM010000208.1 GCA_012515365.1 Clostridia bacterium | reverse complement strand
TGATGAATATGCATCAAAAGATAAGTATATGAAAGAAGTGATATCGATTAATTCATTAAAAAATGATCAGATTGATGCAGGAGATCATCTGATCGTACCTTATTATACATATGCTGTTGTAATGGATGTGTCTTTTGAAACAGCTTCTAAGTAAGTTTATCATGATAGCTGAAAGCATATTTTCTAAGGTTCACGAAGCTTTACAACTTTAGCAGCTCGTCTTTTTCGCTCATCTTCCTGAGCTGCATAGTGTTTTTTAGTTGTATTTACATCCTTATGTCCAAGTACATCCGCTACCAGATAAATGTCACCGGTTTCTCTGTATAGAGTGGTTCCATATGTACTTCGGAGTTTATGCGGTGTTATTTTTTTCAATGATGTAACAGTTTGTGCGTATTTTTTTACTAGTTTTTCTACTGCACGTACACTGATTCTTTTGTTTTGTAATGATAGGAATAATGCATGTTCATGACCATTTTCGGGTATGATTTTGTGGCGTTCTTCCAGGTAATCAAGCAAAGCCATTTCTACCTCAGTTCCAAAGTATACAACATCTTCGTATCCACCTTTTCTTCGGATCAGTATTCCACCATTTTGAAAATCAACATGTTCAAGATCCAGTCCTACACATTCAGATACACGGATCCCGGTTCCTAATAATAATGTTAACAGTGCAAGATCTCTCAATTTTGTTTTTTTGTGATATTCTGCCTGTTTAGCAGTCAGATTGGTTCCATTTTCAACCTGAGCAAGCAAAACTGCGACTTCATCCGGATCAAGTCGAATAATTTCCTTTTCATGAAGCTTAGGCATGGGAACCATAGAAGCCGGATTCGTCTTAATCAATTCATTTCTAAAATAGTAATTATAGAAGGTTTTTAGACATGCCAGTTTTCTTGCTTTTCCACGTTCATCATTGGTATAATCCTTTCCGTCTTTTGTATAATAAGATAAATAATCCAAATATTCAGAGATATCAATTGGCTTAATTTGGTCTAGAATTTCAATAGGAAAGGATTTTAAATCGTACTTTGCACAGGAGGAATTTGTATCCTTTAAAAATTCAAAAAAAATACGAATGTCATAAGCATAGGCAAGACGTGTTCTTGATGATGTGATTTCTTTAATGCCAAGAAAAAAATCTCTGCAGAAATCCGGCAGAGTAGCAGTGACTTCACGTAAACGCAAAGTATTGTCTATTTGTATTTGATCATGGTAATTTCGATCATTTGCATTTGTCATTCTGATTACCTTCTGTATTCATTATAGATAATTGTATAGGCCATCCTTTTAGATTTCCATTTAAAATTGCACGAAACATTCTCTCCTTGGCACCTGGATGTTCATGATTAAGTGATTTTAGAAGATTTTTAGCATATTCACGTTTGGTATACCCATCTGCAGGACAAGGACTTTTTTGTACAGGAAGATCATATTTGTTTTTAAATCCAATCACATCTGATTCATCTACAAAAATTAATGGGCGAATTACTGTTAAATCCATTCGGTCTAAGTATGTTTTTGGTGAAAAAGTATGAAATCTGCCTTCGAAAATGAGAGATAAGAGCATGGTCTCGATTACATCATCCTTATGATGTGCATAAGCAACTTTATTACATCCTAATGCTTTCACAGCTTCATTTAAAGCTCCTTTACGCATTTTAGCACATAGAGAGCATGGATTTGATTCCTTACGGTCTTCAAAAATAATTTTGCCGATTTGTG
>JAAYYM010000207.1 GCA_012515365.1 Clostridia bacterium | reverse complement strand
TGTGACGGAACACGCCATGCGTGCGATCCAAGAGCAGGAATACTATCGCAGAATTCTCAATATGACCGGAACCGTCTTTTTTGAATGGGACAGCCATAATGGATTCTATTCTTCAGAGCAGTTTTCACAATATGCGATCAGTGAGGACGGATTTGAAGTTATCATGGGAATAAAAAGTCTGAAAGACAGCATTCATCATGATGATATCAATCTGCTGCTTGACTATATGAAGAAACAGCAGGAAAACAATGAGAATGAAACCATTGTGCTTCGTATGAAGATGAAGGATGGCACATATCGTTTCAATGAGCTTACCTGCTATTCTGAACGAGATGAAGAAGATAAGCTGATCCGTCTGATCGGTATCCTTCGCGATGTTGATAAGGAATGGACAGATAAAAACAGACAGCTGCAAATTGCACTGAATAAAGTGAAAAGGGCTGATCGCGCAAAATCAGACTTTCTTTCCCAGATGAGTCATGAAATACGAACACCGATGAATGGCATTATCGGCATGACAAAATTAGCAATTGATACGGCAACAGATGCCAAAACACTGAATTATCTACATGAGATTGATGAGAGCAGTCAATATATGCTTAGTCTGCTGAATGATGTATTGGATATGAGCCGCATAGAAAGCGGAAGATTAGAATTGAATCGGGAATGGACCAAAATATCAGATATCTTGTCAACCTGCTGTTCCATGATCGAGGGTATGATGCAGGTAAAGGGAATCAGATTTCTATATCCGGATGCAGAACAATTAGATCAGGTAGAGTTTTATATAGACTCACTTCGTATCAAACAGGCGATCATGAATTTGTTAAGTAATGCTTGCAAATTCTGTCCACCGGGTGGAACTGTAGAAATCAGATTTAATCCGATCAAGAGAGATGAGTATGATTCACTGGATCAGATCATCATTAGCGACACCGGCTGTGGAATGAGTAAACAATTTATCAAGAGCGCAATTTTCAAACCATTTGCACAGGAAAAAAATGCTTATTCCGGAACCGTCAGAGGTACAGGACTTGGCCTTGCACTTGTAAAGGAAATCATACATGCGATGGGCGGAGAAATAGATGTTATCAGTGAGGTGAATAAGGGCAGTACTTTTATCATGACGATGCATAATGAATATCGGTACAGTGATAACATGAAACAGATACTTAAAGAGGTAACAGATTTTACGGTATTACGTGGAAAACGGGTCTTGCTCGTAGATGATCATCCACTTAATTTGAAAATTGCATCGACATTGCTTGAAAAAGAAGGTCTGATCGTGGATCAATGCTTTAATGGCAAAGAGGCAGTGGAAATATTCAAGGCTTCAAAATTTGGGGGTTATCAGTTCATCATCATGGATATTCGCATGCCGGTTATGGATGGACTGGAAGCATCAAAAAGGATACGTGCGCTTCACCGGGAGGATGCCAAGACCATTCCGATCATAGCGATGACAGCCAATGCATTTGAGGAGGATATTCAAAAAAGCTATCAGGCAGGGATCAATACGCACCTTGCGAAACCAGTCATTCCACAGCTGCTTTATCAGACTTTGGTTCAGGAAATTATGAAAATGATGAGCGATTAAAGGCAGTATTTTGGGAGCCGGTTGAATGTTAAACCAAAAAAGAAGATCAGATGGAACGTTTTAAACCAAGAAAGGAACGACAAACATGAGAAAAAAGAGTATGGCATCAGTCAGACGTATTATATTGTTGTCTCTGATATTGTTATTTGTGGTCGGAACAGGTCTCTTTCTTGGCAGCCGTTATATCTATAATCAGTTGATGCATTCCGGAGAAGCAGCTGCAATTGATATTGCATTATTAGTGAAGAATAATTTTGTGATCACGGATGAAGAGGTTAACTATATGAAATCTCTTTCATTTAATGACATGGAAGTCGACCCGATTAATCAGAGACTGATCAGAATTGGTGATGGGGTTAAGCTGAACGCACGTGTTACCAATGTTTATTTACTAATGCCTCTTGCAAGGGATGAAATGATCTATTGTGAGGATAAGAAAGCCGCTGACTTTTTAGGAATCAATATGGAACGTCCTATGGACGCCATGTGGCTCTTAAATGGAAAGATCAATGAGCAGGGTGAGTTTGTAGTAGCTAGGCGCGATGATATTTATCGTTATACGGTACTGGATGAAGAACAAAAACAGGGAATGATATTTAAGCAGCCCTTTGGAACCTACTCGTCCGATGCATGGGGGAATTATATCACAGGCTATGCACCTGTTTACACAACAGAAGGTAATTTCGTGGGATTGCTAGGAATTGATACAGATCCCGATCCGTATAGATTGAGCATTGAGAAAATGGTAGTGTTGCTTGTAGTGTTAATTTTCCTTACTATGATCATGATGTTCGGACTTTTTCTGACCTTTTACATCAAATATATGAAGGTACGTGATGGAAAGCTTCAGTTTGAATTTTATTCCAGAATGAGTCATGAAATGCGTACACCGATGAATGGAATTCTTGGTATGGCAGCGGTTTCAAAGAATGAATCAGATGCTACAGTACTTCGTCATAATATGGAGCTTATAGAGGACTCAGGCAAGAGTCTGCTTAATCTGATCAATCAAACCCTAGACTATCAAAATGAGACAGAGCTATATGACACAACAAAATCACTTGAGGTGCCGAAACAGCATGCGGATTCAAAATTACAGGAGAAAAATCATCTATATGCAGTTTTAAAAGGAAGCAGAATCCTTCTATGCGAGGATCAGCATATCAATGCAGAAATCACCCGTAAACTTTTAGAGAGAATGGGAAGCGAAGTCATCATTGCAGAAAATGGTCAGGCAGGTCTGGAACTTTTTAAACAATCGAAATATGGAGAATTTAAGGCGATCCTGATGGATATACGAATGCCTGTCATGGATGGTATTGAAGCAACTGTTCGCATCAGATCACTTGCTCGTGAGGATGCGGCTACAATCCCGATTGTCGCAGTGACGGCAAACTCTTATGATGAGGATCAAAAGGCAACAAAGGACGCAGGAATGAATGCGCATTTGACAAAACCTGTGGCACCTGAACAGCTGTATATCACATTAGCGCAGTTGATACAAGAAAATAGTTGACAAGGCGGTTAGAAAGTGCTAACTTATTAGTTGGTTAGAAGTTTCTAACTGCTTTTTTTGAAATTACAGTTAGAAAGAACTAACTTTTTTAAAACAATGAAGTTAGTAAAGACTAATAATGGAAAAGAATTGACGGCTGCAATAAGCTGCCATGGGAAAGGGTGAATGATGATGCCACTAACGTTAGCAAACATTGGGGAAGAACATATAATCAGAAAGATTGGCGGACTTCCGGAAGTGAAAAAACATTTAGAAAATCTGGGATTTGTAGCGGGTGGAAATGTAACTGTCATTACAACGATGGCAGGTAATATCATAGTGAACGTGAAAGAAGCAAGAGTCGCCATCAGCAAGGAAATGGCACAGAAAATCATGATTTGATCAGGAGGAAGTCAATGAAAACATTAAAGGAATTAAAAATAGGAGAGCGTGCAACTGTACAGAAATTACATGGTGAAGGCGCTGTAAAACGAAGAATTATGGATATGGGGATCACAAAAGGAGTGGAAGTAAGTGTTCGAAAAGTGGCTCCACTTGGTGATCCGATCGAAATTACAGTCAGAGGATATGAATTGTCAATCCGTAAGGCGGATGCGCAATTGATCGAACTAACTTGAAAAATTTACGAGCTGAGGGACTGTGAGATTTACAATTAGATTATTTAATAGAATGGAAAGAGGGAAAAATATGAGTATGCGAATTGCATTAGCAGGAAATCCAAACTGTGGAAAAACGACATTGTTCAATGCATTAACCGGTTCTAATCAGTTTGTTGGAAACTGGCCGGGTGTAACTGTTGAAAAAAAAGAAGGTAAATTAAAAAAACATGATGATGTGATCATAACTGATTTGCCGGGCATCTACTCATTATCTCCGTATACCCTAGAGGAGGTAGTGGCCAGAAATTATCTGATCAATGAACGACCGGATGCTGTGCTGAATATTGTAGATGGAACGAATCTGGAGCGAAATCTTTATCTGACAACACAGCTGACAGAACTTGGAATTCCAGTTGTGATTGCCATTAATATGATGGATGTTGTTAATAAAAATGGAGATAAGATCAACTTAAAAGAACTTTCCAGAGAGTTTGGCGTAGATGTTGTTGAAATATCAGCATTAAAGGGTACGGGACTGATGGAAGCAGCCAATGCAGCAATCACAGCAGCTAAGAGCACTACAACAGTACATATGCATACATTCTCAGGAGCTGTTGAACATGCAATCGCACATATTGAAGAGGCGGCAGTGCATCATATGCCGGAAGAACAGCAACGCTGGTATGCGATTAAGATATTCGAACGAGATGACAAAGTACTTGAGCAGCTTAATCTGAAGCCGGAAGTCATGAAACATATTGAAGCAGACATTCAGGCAGCTGAAAAAGAGCTGGATGATGATGCTGAGTCTATTATTACAAATGAGCGATATATCTACATTGCATCTATTATCAAAGGCTGTCTGAAAAAGAAACAGAAGAATATGCTTACTACCTCAGATAAGATTGACCGGATCGTGACGAATCGTTTTGCGGCTCTGCCGATTTTCTTCGTGATTATGTTTCTTGTTTATTATCTGTCAGTATCAACTGTCGGAAGCTTTGCTACTGACTGGGCAAATGATGGTGTGTTTGGAGATGGCTGGCATTTGTTTGGCATCGGAACAGCCGCTTATGAAGAAGAGATGACAGAATATGCAATAGAGCATGTATGGACAGATGAATTAACATCACAGATAGATGCAGCCGCGCAGGCAGGCGTGATCGGAGCACAAGATCTTAAGGATGCAGTTGAAGCACAAGACTTTGGTGGCTTCGATGAAGCTTATGGTTCTTTTGCAGATTCACTTAGTGCAGAGGGCTATGACATCACAGCTAGCTATGAAGAAGCACTTGGAGAGGAAGCACAAGGCGTTCCTGATACAGCAAATTACGGTATCTGGGTTCCGGGAATCCCGAGTCTGATAGAATCCGGTCTTAGCGCTGTAAACTGTGCGCCATGGTTGCAATCATTGATTGTAGATGGTATCGTAGGAGGTGTAGGGGCAGTACTTGGATTTGTACCTCAGATGATTATTTTATTCTTACTTCTTGCATTTTTAGAAGCATGTGGATACATGTCCAGAATTGCTTTTGTTCTTGATCGGATATTCCGTAAATTCGGACTTTCCGGTAAGTCATTTATTCCAATGTTAATTGGACCAGGATGTGGTGTGCCGGGTATTATGGCATCTAGAACAATAGAAAATGAACGCGATAGAAGAATGACAATTATGACGACGACGTTTATCCCGTGTGGCGCAAAGCTGCCAATTATTGCGTTGATTACATCAGCTTTGTTTGATGGTGCATGGTGGGTCGCACCAAGTGCGTATTTCATCGGTATTGCCGCAATTGTTATATCAGGTATTATTCTGAAGAAAACAAAGATGTTTTCAGGAGAACCGGCACCATTTGTCATGGAACTTCCGGCCTATCACTGGCCAACTGTTTCAAACTTACTTCGCAGCATGTGGGAGCGTGCATCTTCCTTTATCAAGAAAGCAGGTACGATTATCCTTCTTGCATCAATTGTTATATGGGCCGGCTCTATGTTTGGAATGATGGATGGTACATTTACTTTCAGTATGGAAATGGAACTTGAAAACAGTGTGCTTGGCATCCTGGGTAATGCAATCTGCTGGATCTTTGCACCACTTGGATTTGGTTCGATCAAAGCAACTGTAGCCACGATCATGGGATTGGTAGCAAAGGAAGAAGTGGTTGGTGTATTTGGAGTGCTTGACTTTGAAGGTATGACGAAGCTGTCTGCATATTCATTCTTGATTTTCAACCTGCTTTGCGCACCATGTTTTGCAGCAATCGGTGCAATTAAAAGAGAAATGAATCATGCAAAATGGACATGGTTTGCGATCGGATATCAATGTGCATTTGCATATGCCATCTCATTGATCGTATTTCAGATTGGTTCCTTCTTTGGGGGAAGTGGTAATGTGATAGGGTTGATTGCGGCGGTTCTTGTATTAGGTGGTATGTTGTATATGTTGTTTTTTAAGAAATATAAGGAAGCAACGAAGTTGAGTGTGAAATAGGTTTTGGGTGAATGGTTTTTGGTTGTGGGCCGATTTCGTTGATTGACACAAAAACGTTCGTCGAGGACGTTTTGACTCCTCTCTTATTTTGTATCAATCAACGAAATCTGGTTTCACATATACAAAAAACGTTCGTCGAGGCGGCTTTACGCCTCGGCCTTATTTGGAAAGGATGTGATTTTGTGGTGGTTTGGCTGCAGAGTAATTTGGCTACAATTTTGATTGTATTGATTTTGGTGTTGTTGGTTGGATTGGCAATTTTGCATTTGGTAAAGCAGAAGAGAGCGGGAAAATCATCTTGTGGATGCTCTTGTTCGGATTGCCCGATGTCTGGAAAGTGTCATTAGAAAACTAAAATTATTCTATCTTTGCATATATTTCTTGATTGCATCAAAGGTCTGCGGGCTGATATCGTGTTCAATGCGGCAGGCGTCAGCGAGGGCAGTTTCTTCATCTACCCCGAGTTTGATTAACAATGAAGAAATAGTAGTGTGTCTTTCATAAGTTTGTTCAGCAAGCTCTTTTCCTGATGCAGTAAGTTTAATAAAGCCTTCTTGCGTAACTGTAATATATCCGTTGGCACGTAGATTTTTCATAGCGACACTGACACTTGGTTTTGAGTATGAAAGTTCTGTTGCAATATCAATCGAGCGGACATCCTGTAATCGATCACTCAGAATTAAGATTGTCTCTAAATAGTCTTCAACAGATTCCTCTGATTTATGCTTAATATAGCTCATACGCGATTCTCCTTATGATAGATGTTAAAACTTGTATTATTTATAGAATAGCCTATCATTTTATGAATAAAAATACAAGAAATAAAATAGGAATCATTTCACTGTTGTAAATTTAAATTAAAATGCTATGATATACGGTATGATATCAAAACAAAACAAACTAAGTGAAAACAGCAAATTGATTTTATCCATGTTGATTTTTGGAACCATAGGGCTTGTGCGAAAATATATCCCCTATTCCTCAGGTATGATTGCCTTTGTACGTGGGTTGACAGGAGCCTTATTCCTATTCGTTTTTCATCTGCTACAAAAGAAGAGACTGTCAGGTGAACTATTAAAAGCAAATGGAAAGAAGCTATGCCTGTCAGGGGTTTTGCTTGGAGCAAACTGGATTCTGCTTTTTGAAGCATATCGGTTTACTACAATCTCAGTTGCAACGATCTGCTACTATATGGCACCGGTATTCGTGATTTTGGCGTCTCCGATTTTGTTTCACGAAAAGCTGACTCTGAAAAAGGTGATCTGCTCTTTGACAGCAGTATTTGGAATGATTCTTGTTTCCGGAGTGACCCAAACAGGCTTTACAGGAATAAAAGGTGCACTGCTTGGATTATCAGCAGCAATGCTATATGCAGCAGTTGTTATCATCAATAAAAAAATGGATGCGCTTGCCGCTGATGACAGAACGATCGTTCAATTGGGAATTGCAGCGGCTGCATTACTGCCTTATGTATTGATTACCGATGATTTGTCGCAGATAGAAGTCAATCAATCCGCCATTCTGATGTTATTGGTGGCAGGTATCCTGCATACCGGAATTGCATATGCATTATATTTTGGAAGCATACAAAAGATCCCGGCGCAGACCGTAGCATTACTTAGCTATCTTGATCCGATTACAGCAGTTCTGATTTCTGCCTTTTTACTAAAGGAAGACATGTCACTCCTTACTTTTATCGGGGTGCTTCTTGTCATCGGCTCGACCATTTTTGCGACCTGTCAGAAGGTAGAATGGAAGAACAAAGAATAAAGAATTAGGTGGATATTAAGGAGAAAAATTGCTATGATAGATATGGATACATCAATCAGTGGTATCGGGAAGGCAGGTCACAGAATGAATCAAATCTATCATGTAGCAGTCACAGGAAATGATAAATGGGAAGGTACAAAAGAGAATCCGTTTCAGACGATTTCAAAGGCAGCAAAAATTGCTGAAGTTGGTGATCGGGTAATTGTTCACGAGGGTACCTATCGTGAGTGGGTCAAGCCGGAGCATAAAGGCTACAGCAATACAAAACGTATTGTTTATGAGGCAGCAAAAGGTGAAAAGGTTATCATCAAGGGTTCGGAAGTAGTCAAAGACTGGACGCTTATAGAAGGAACTGTATGGAAAGCAGAAGTGGATAACACTGTCTTTGGTGATTATAATCCATATGCCGAAGCATTGGATGGAGACTGGCTGATTTATCCGGTCGATTACAAACTTCATGCAGGTGACGTTTATTTAAATGGAAAATCATTATATGAAGCAGCTGATTTTGAGGAACTTAAAAATCCACGCATGAGAACGAATGGCTATGCGGCACCATGGACGAACCATCCGGAACCATTGCTGCATCCGGAAGATTCTGTTTATCAGTGGATGGCACAGGTCGGTGAGAAAACGACGGTTATCTATGCAAATTTTCAAGATCAGAATCCGAATGAAGAATGCATTGAGATCAATGTGAGAAAATGTTGCTTCTATCCTGAAAAAACAGGCGTGGACTATATTACGGTAAGAGGCTTTGAAATAGCACAGGCAGCGTGCCCATGGGCTCCACCGACAGCAGATCAGCCAGGAATGCTCGGACCACATTGGGCAAAAGGCTGGATCATAGAGGACAATATCTTACATGATGCTAAATGCAGTGCCATCAGTTTGGGAAAAGAAGCATCAACCGGTCATAACTTATGTACCAGAAGACATCGGAAACCAGGTTATCAGTATCAGATGGAGGCTGTATTTCGTGCAAAACAGATCGGCTGGGATAAGGAAACCATCGGCTCACATATTGTTAGAAATAATATCATTTATGATTGTGGCCAGAATGGTATCGTAGGTCATCTGGGCTGTATCTTTAGTACAATCGAGAATAATCATATTTATAATATTGCAAAGAAACATGAATATTTTGGATATGAAATTGCAGGAATCAAGCTTCATGCGGCGATTGACGTGCAGATTATTCATAATCATATTCATAATTGTTCGCTAGGTACGTGGCTTGACTGGCAGGCGCAGGGGACACGTGTCAGCAAAAATCTGTATCATGCAAATGACAGAGACTTTTTCATTGAGGTTACACATGGTCCCTGCATGGTGGATCATAATATTTTTGCATCTGAATACAGTTTTGATAATGTAGCTGAGGGAACTGCTTATATTCACAATCTATGCTGTGGTACGATGAGAAAAGAGGCTTGTCTGGATCGTGCAACACCGTATCATTTCCCACATTCTACAGATGTGGCAGGTGTGTCACTGGTGTATAGCGGTGATGACAGGATTTATCAAAATATCTTTCTGGGCGGACAGACGACT
>JAAYYM010000206.1 GCA_012515365.1 Clostridia bacterium | reverse complement strand
TCTGTCTCCTGGCACCACGTGCAAATGCAGTAATCTTTCCTCTTTCTTTTGTTAAAATTACAATTCTTTTGTCATACTCACCTATCGCGGTGCTCTGAATGATCATACCTGTCAGTATGATAAAATCTTTCACCTTCGTAATCACGTGCCTTTCGCGCTTCCTGCTCTACTTTTTCACGATAATTTAAATAGTCAGTAATACTTCCGCTTCGTTCAAAGTGCATCCAGTCCTTCTCGCTATCCATAATTTGTGCTCTCCTATGACAATTTTCTGTAGTACCATTTCTTATCATTAGAGTACGCACTTTTATCAAAAATTAATCTGTATCTTTTTGGTTATATCCAAAATTCTTTAACAGAAAATCACTGTCACGCCAATCTTTTTTTACCTTAACCCACAATTGAAGATTCACCTTCTTCTCTAGCAGATCTTCGATCTCATAACGTGCAGCCGAGCCTATCTTTTTCAACATACTTCCTGATTTTCCGATGATAATTCCTTTATGTGAGTCTCGTTCACAAATAATTGTAGCCTCAATATCCATTAGATTTTTTCTCTCATGCATGGATTCGATTGTAACTGCGATTCCATGTGGAATTTCTTCATCCAAACATCGTAAGGCTTTTTCACGAATCAATTCTGCCACGATCTGTCGTTCCGGCTGATCCGTAATCGTATCTTCATCATAAAAAGGAACACCGTATGGCAGATACTTCATGATCAGTTCCAGTAAAAGATCTGTATTATGACCCTTTATGGCCGAAACCGGTACAATTTCAGCAAATTCGCACACGTCCTTATATGCTTCAATGGCTTTCAGTACTTCTTCCGGTTTAACTGCATCTGTCTTGTTAATCACCAAGATGACCGGTACACTGACATGTTTAAGCTTAGAGGCGATTTCACGCTCTCCTGCCCCTATAAAAGTAGTAGGTTCAACCAGCCACAGGATCACATCCACATTTTTAAATGTGGATGTAGCTGTTGATACCATATAATCTCCCAAACGGTTTTTTGATTTATGTATTCCCGGAGTATCCAGAAACACGATCTGTCCCTGTTCACTCGTATATACCGTTTGAATGCGATTTCTTGTAGTCTGTGGTTTGTTTGAGGTAATTGCAATTTTCTGTCCGATCAAATGATTCATTAAAGTAGATTTTCCTACATTTGGTCTTCCGATCAGTGTTGCAAATCCCGCTTTATATTGATCAGTTTTTTCCTGATTCATGATTCACACTTTCTTTTGCTGTTGTTACTGTTGCTGTTGCTGATGCTGCTTTTTGCGCTTCTATTTTATCTCTCTTCTTTTTACTTTTATGTGTACACAGCTTGACGATCATCAGAATGATCAACACAATGACAGCTATAACTATAAAATATGGAATTGCAATAATCAATCCAACTACAAAGTCCAGTACACCTTCGATAACATCATATAAATTCTCCATAAAACCAATTCTGATCTTATCAAATCTGCTTAATTTAACTTCTGTAGTAGGTGTCAGTCTCGTCACTTCACTAATATTCAAAGTGATGGTACTGTAATCTACCAGATTATCATATGTTCTGATCTGTGATTCATATCCTTCAAGCTCATATCTGACCTGAGTCAGTCTGCTTTCCAAAGTAATCATTGTATCAAGATCCTTAGACTCTTTCAGTAATTCCTGTAAACGTTCCTGCTCAATTTTTAAAGATTCAACATGTGCTTTTGTATCTACATATCTGAGAGTAATATCCTCAACGTTCTCAGTTTTATTAATCACATTCGACGCTTTAGACACTGCACTTACAAACTGATCCATATTTTTGCTTGGAATACGAATCGTCATAGAAGCGTATCTTGATCCGGCTTTATCATAGTAACCGACACCGTTGATACTCTTAGACTCTGCATAACCGCCAAGCTCTTCTGTTTTCTTTTCTACATTTGCAATCAACTGGTCAAAAGACTCTGTTTCAATCTGCATACTGACATTTTTGATCAGTTTTCTGTTAGATGCCACTTCTGGGGTTTTAACTGTATCTGCTGCTCCGGCATCTGCAGTTTCTGCCGTAGCTTCCATATCATACTCATTGGAATATACATCATCAGTGGCATATTCCTCAGTTGCCATCGCACTTTCAACAGATCCTTCATAATTGCTTTCTGATTTTGATGAGCTTCCACATCCAATCAAGCCAACTGACATAACAAGTGCCGTAAACAGACATAATAACTTTCTTATTCTCATAATCATTTCCTCCCTTTGGTTCGGTATTCTGGTTTGATATCTACTATACGTTTCGAAAATCAAATATTTATGGTGAAAAATACTTTTTTTTAAAATAAATTTTCAACCGAGCCAAACAGATTCTTTTGTTCTTCTATTTTTTCTTCTCCGCCAAGCACACAGATTACATTTTTATTAACCAAAGCCTCTACATATTTTGCAAGCTTTTGTATATCATCCTTATTAGCAGATAAGATCTCGTCTCGTTCTTTCTGAAGATTTTCAAAGGTGTCCTTACTCAGATATGCACTAAGTGCAAACTGTCCTTTTGTTGAAGGATTCATAGGCGTGTCCAGATTGCTGATCGTACCAATGATATATTTTTTCATATCCCGTTCATCAGGACTAAAATTCTTCACATAATCAACTGCTTTTTGATAAGTATCAAGTGTCTTTTCAAGGTTTGGATCACGATAAGATACAAAATAGCACTCGCCGACTCTTGAAAATGAATTCATGCAGCCATAGGCACCGCCCTTTACACGCACCTGATTCCACAAATAATCATATCCTAAAATCACCCGAAGAACTTTTAAGGCACCATGATATGGAAGTGCATCCTCAAGGAAATTTCCTGCCATCGCCACATACTGAACCTTGGCTGATGTTTTAAAACCTTCATTTTTCTTGCTTAACGTAACCGAAACATGCTCTGCTTTCACCTCATCGCAGAACAGTTTTTGTTTGAATTCTGGAATATACTGTAGCAACGGATTTAATGCATTTGTTTCACAAGTATAATCCACCATCAGATTTTCAGGGCGGAAGATCTGATGCATCAGCTTTTTCAGATTTTGTTTTAAGGTCTGTTTTTGATTGTCAAAGTCAGACTCAATCTGATCAATCATGCGGTAATAAGAGATGCCCCCCAGCTGTTCCGAATAAGCAGCTGATTTTGACAAATAGGATAACGCACGCAATGCTGCTGTTGAATGACCGGCCGAATTCATGCTCATCTGTTTTCTTGATTTAATCTTCGCAATGATTTCGTAAAGTCTCTTATCATCTTCAATCTGTGAAGTGAACAGGATTTCTTCAATCATTGAAAAAGCAAAGTCTAATTTGGGATACAACAGCTTCGCGCGAATATCAAATTTAGGATAAAAAGTATCCGGTTCATTGATATCAGAATACAAAGTGGTTCCACATACGATTCCGCCTGTATGCATATTAATTTCGTTAAAAAGCTCTCCATAAGAATAATTCTTCGTATTGACATATCCAAGTACATTCTTAAGAATACCTACATATGGCACCAAATCAAACGGAATTTTATCAATGTCAAATATCAGCTGCAGATATCCAATTCCACTGGTAAAAATATCATGATGAAGAACTGTAATGTCATCAGCCTTGTATTCTTTCATAATCAACTGCTGTGCTTCTTTTTTTATATCTTCTATTTCAAGTACCGGTATAGATTCGATTTCTTCTTTTGTGCTTGGTTCTTCCTGATAAGCAGTCAGCGCCTTCGTCATAGTAACCATTTGCTTAAGTTCATCTTCGCTCATACTGTCCTTAAGAAGTGCGAGCTTGTCTGCCAACTTGCGGTCAAGCTCTGCCGTAAGTCCCTTTTTCGGAGAAACAATGACGAGTGCAGCATGTGGATTATCAATCAGATAGGTTTGAACCAATTTTTCAAAATATCCACTCTTCACCTGCTTCTTTAGAAAATCAAAGGTTTCAATCGCATTTATATGGATGAATGGCTGCATTGGATCATATAACCAGCTGTCAAATGCCTGTAAGCCATAAACAAGTCCCTTTGGATAAGATCCAAAGTCTGCCTCACGATACTTAAATTCGTAAAAATTAAGACCTGCAAGCAGTGATTTTTCATCGAAACCATGCTCTACGATTTCTGTAAGCACACGATTAATAACATCCATAAATCGAGCTTGATCCTCTTGATTAGCATTCTTTGCTATGATCGAAAAATAAGGCTGCAAAATACCATTTTCATAAGTACTCATGATATCTTTACCAATTTTCTCATCTAAAAGTGTCTGCTTTAAAGGTGCTCCAGGTGCAAGAAGCAGTGCATATTCAATAATCTGAAATGCAAGATACAGTTCCTTATTTAAGCTTGTGTCAATGACATAATTATAAGCTAAATACGTATTATCTTCTTCGCTTTCCTCATTTGTTATGGAGTATTCCTTTTCCTTTATTACAGGCTCTTTAAATGGAGTCTGCATCTGAATTGCTGAATCAACCTTAAGATAATCATACTTGCTAAAATATTCCTGATCAATCCAATCAAGCTTTTCTTCCATATCCATATTTCCATACAGATAAAGATAACTGTTTGATGGATGGTAATAAGTCTGGTGAAACTTTAAGAAGTTTTCATAAGTCAGCGTTGGAATAACATCCGGATCTCCTCCTGATTCATAGGAGTATGCTGTATCAGGAAACAAGGTGTTAAAGACCTCGCGGTCAAGCATATCCTCCGGTGAAGAAAATGCACCCTTCATTTCATTATATACGACACCATTAATCTCGATCGGATCCTCTATGCTTTCAAGCTCATAATGCCAGCCCTCCTGTTTAAAGATTTCCGGTCTTTCATAAATATTCGGATAAAAAACTGCATCAAGATATACGTTCATCAGATTTTGAAAATCTTTATCATTACAGCTTGCAATTGGATACACCGTCTTATCCGGATAAGTCATAGCATTGAGGAACGTATTTAATGACCCTTTTGCAAGTTCTATAAACGGATCCTTTGCCGGGTATTTCTTAGACCCACACAAAACAGAGTGCTCCAATATATGAGGGACACCGGTACTGTCCTCAGGTGGTGTACGAAATCCGATTGAAAACACTTTATTTTCATCATCATTCTGAATCAGACATACATGTGCGCCGGTCTTTTTATGTTTCATCAAATACCCCGTTGCTTTTATGTCTGTAAGGTCTTTCTGTTCTAATAATTCATATGACTGCATATTGTCTAATGCCATAATATCCTCCTTGAAATTCTATTTGTGCACATGTTCATGCGAATATAAATGATCCTGACAGTACTCATAATTCCCGTCACATTTTGAACAAAATCTAAATTCCAGTGTTGGATCATCTTCTTCTGTTCTTCCACAAATCGCACATTTATGCTTCGTGATGCAGGTCGCATTTGCCACGCTCTTTCGATATGCTGTTTTTCTTCGTATTTCTCTTGGTGTTATTCTTTTCAGATTTTTAGTGGCAAAGAAGAATACAATAAAGTTTAGCAATGATGCAATGATTGCTACTCTGCTGGAAGCATTTCCAAATACAAAGCTTACTAACAATAGCGCTATATCAAGATAAGCTAGCCATTTGATCTTAATTGGAATAATAAAATACAGCAATACTCGCATATCCGGATAACTTGCGGCAAACGCTAAGAAAATGGAAAGATTAATATAATAAGTGGTAAAGAAATAGCTGATATTCATACCAATTATATGCGCATCCCCTGATGAAATAGAAAATGCACTCTGGAACAAAAATAGCAAAATTGCGCCTATTACGGAGAATAAAATTCCGGAAAAGATATATACATTATAACGGAAGGCACCCCAGGTACGCTCCAGATCATTACCAATTGAATAGTAAAAGAAAAGCATAATGATAGTGAAAAGTCCAAACTCTGACGGTGGTTTGATGACCCAGGTGACAATACGCCAGATCTGTCCTTTCATTATGTAATACGGATTTAATGTCAAAAGATTCATGAGCTCCGGTGCAAGAAACTGAATGATATAACCGATTACATAGCCAATAATGATAATCAATGACAAATTATGGATTGCATAACTTCCAAATTTTCGT
>JAAYYM010000205.1 GCA_012515365.1 Clostridia bacterium | reverse complement strand
ATCATGCAGGAGGTCTGCGTTATCATGGAATGAGTTCTATCCTGTCACAGCTCTATGATGATGGTCTGATGGAAGCAAGAAGTGTAGAACAGACAGAGGTATTTAAAGCGGCAGAGCAATTTGCAAGAGTAGAAGGAATCCTTCCGGCACCGGAGAGTTCACATGCCATCAAAGCAGCTATTGATGAAGCACTCAAATGCAAAGAAACAGGAGAAGAAAAGACGATTGTATTTGGTTTGACCGGAACAGGATACTTTGATATGGTAGCTTATGAGAAATTCAATGATGGAGTGATGACAGATTACGTTCCTACAGATGAAGATTTACAGGTCGGATTCAACGGTCTTCCAACTGTATAGAACGAAGTGTAGCGAAACTAATTAACGTTCCATTTTAAACCCCTTGTTATGTTGCTGAAATAGCATAACAAGGGGTTTTTGACTGCACCGATTGGTGAAAACCTGCATATATTGTGGTATCAAGGAAAGAGGTGATGCATTTGCCACAGTTAAAGACGATCGGAATTATTGGCGGAGATAAGCGTCATTACTATTTGACAAAGCTGATGGTGGAACAGGGATTTAAGGTTTTCATATACAATGTTGTGGAAAGCAAAGATCTTTTGGGAGAACGAATCTGCCGGACCAAATCGCTTAGAGAACTGATGGAATCTGCCTCGATCATTATATGTCCGTTTCCGTTCTGCATTGGTACAGATATAAAGGTTTTCTGCTCTTATATTACGAAAAAGCATACTCTGATTGGGGGAGGTTTTCCATCCTGTGTCATTTCACGTATGAGAGAGACTGATGCAGAGTTTTATGATTATACAGAACATGAGGATTTTTTAACAGAAAATGCGAGATCTACAGCTGAAGGAGCAATTGCTGAGGTGATCATAAAGGATGAAGGAAGAATCTATGGAAGCAAATGTGTCATCTTTGGATATGGTAAATGCGCAAAAGCTCTTGCGCAGAGTCTGTCTGGTTTACAAGCCAAAATCTATATTGCAGCAAGGAATATACATCAGCTTAAGGAGGCTTTTGATTGTGGATACGAAAGCTTTTATCTATATGATGTGTTGGAAAACCGATGTGATAGGGAAAATCCCATTGTAACAGCAGACTATATTTTCAATACAGTACCGATTTTGTTGCTGGATCAGAGGGCATTACAGTATGTTTCAAAGGATGCCTTTATCATGGACATTGCTTCAAAACCTGGTGGAACTGATTTTCATACCTGTCAAGAACTACAGATCAGAGCAGAACTATCACTTGGAATTCCCGGGAAATATGCGCCAAAAGCGTCTGCAAAGCTTATACTCCGTTCTATCAGGGATTTGATCGGATAAGGAGAGAAAATGATGGAATTTGAAGGAATTAAGATAGGGATTGCTGTCACGGGATCCTTTTGCACGTTTGATAAAATAAAGGAACAGATACAAAGAATCGTGGATGAGGGAGCTGATGTTACACCGATTTTTTCATTTCACGCAGCAGGCATTTCGACGCGTTTCGCAGATGCAAAAGAATATGTAAGTGAAATAGAAAGAATGACAAATAAAAAAGCGATTTTGACTATAGAAGATGCAGAACCATTAGGTCCCAAGGAGCTGATTGACTTGCTTTTGATAGCTCCCTGTTCAGGAAATACATTGGCAAAACTAAGCAATGGGATTACAGATACGCCGGTATTAATGGCAGCTAAAGCGCAGATGAGAAATAACAAACCAGTTGTTATCTTTCTATCAACCAATGATGCCCTGGGATTAAATCTGAAAAACATCGGTATCTTGTTGAACACCAAAGGTGTTTACTTTGTTCCATTTGGGCAGGACAATAGCCAGAAGAAACCGAAATCTATGATTTCATCAGTAGATGCAGTTATCCCGACGATTACAAAAGCATTAGAAGGAGAGCAGCTGCAGCCGATTATTTTATCGTAATCGTGTTTGGACCTTCAAACCGTTTTAAAACAGGAATTTCTAATTTCTCTACCCATTCTGTCAAAGTCAGAATATTCACGGCATTTGTATTGTATTCTTCGGATGAACAGTCAAGCAGTGTATAGGATGGCATTGTCAGCTGGAACAGAACATCATTTGAAATTCCTGCTACATACCCATGATGAGGTATCTGAAGAAAATCAACATTAAAATAGGAATTGGTATCCCCATAGGTTTCACGCATCCGTGTTAATGTCTGATCTGTAATATCAGCTGTTATTAAAAAAGTAACACCGCAAATATCCAAATGGAGAACCAGAGAATTAGCATTCGTATCAAATACGGTAGGATCAAAGCTTGACAGACAGTCGATTTTCAACTGATCAATCACAATTTGATCTTTTTTCGTAACAGGGATGAACTTAATATCTGTACAACGTTCCATTACTTCATTGAATTCCTGATACATAACAGCGTAGTTTACAAAAGTCAAATCCTTTCCTTCCTCTTCTTTTTCAAAATAATCGGAAGTGAAGGGGTTATAATAGATGTTAGATATTTGGATTCCATCGTAATGATCGTGAGAGAGGATATTAATGATCCCACCGATGTGATCGATATGCGGGTGAGTCAGAAACCAGCTGTCTACAATACCTCCGTGGTCTAAAATAAAGTCGCGGACATAAGCAGACTCACCTTCATAGCCACTGTCAATCATAACAAGGGCTCCGTCTGGTTTTTGAATCGCATAGCAAAAACCTCCGGCGTTTCCGGTCATTCTTAGCTGATAGAAGGTATACTGTTCAGATAAGTCCTCGATATCACATGTTATTGAAGTTGTTCCGTCATCATTTCTCAGGCGGATAAACTTTTTGTTTTCAATTTCAATGGTTGCTTCCATATCCTCGAGATCATCTGAATGTGCATATACGGTTTGAGAAATGGATGCAAGCTGTTGATTAAGTGTTGCAATTTTATCTTCTAATTGCAGTATTTTTGCATTTTCTAAAATTAATGCTGCAACGAGCAGAGCGATAAAAAGTATTGTGAGAATTTGCTGTAGTCTGATTTTCATAATGAGTAGAGTCCATTCTTTCTATATGATAGATTTTGCATCATTGTTACTTACTTTTAGTTTATCATATGGATTATTCTTTTACAAATCATTGCTGAATATTAGTATGAATATTAGTAGAGTATTCCATTGACGCATAATTAGATTCGGTATATGATGAATGATAACTATTTGGTTACTTACATGATATGAGGAAATAAAGTATGAAAAATAATAAAACAAAAGATATGACCTCAGGGAGTCCTGTTAAGTTGATCCTGGGATTTTCCGTGCCTCTGCTGTTTGGTTTTTTGTTTCAGCAGTTTTATAATCTTGCTGATACGGTAATCGTTGGACGTGTCTTAGGAGTTAATGCGCTGGCCTCTGTTGGAGCAACAGGATCTGTTAATTTTCTGATCATTGGATTCTGCATGGGCGTGTGTGGTGGATTTGGGATACCGATTGCTCAAAAATTCGGAGCTAAGGATGATGCCGGGTTACGCAAATTTGTCGCAAACAGCATTTATCTTTCTACAGTGCTTGCTGTAGTAATGACAGTTATTGTGGTAATATTCTGCCGTCCAATTCTTTTGCTGATGCAGACTCCGGCTGATATCATAGATGATTCTTACCGCTACATTGTGGTTATTTTTATTGGAATACCGGTAACTTATCTGGTGAACCTGCTGATGTCGTATGTCAGAGCACTTGGAGATTCAAAAACACCTGTTATATTTTTGACGATTGCAGCTGTTCTAAATATTATTTTAGACCTGCTGTTTATGATTGTGTTTCATATGGGTGTGCAGGGAGCAGCGGTGGCAACGGTGCTGGCACAGCTGATCGTAGGTGTCTGTGGACTGTTCTATATTATTAAACATTTTCCGATCCTGCGTCTTGGCAAAGCAGACTGGGAACTTAGTATGCATCACATTAAAATTCTGTGTAGTATGGGGATTCCTATGGGACTCCAGTATTCGATTACGGCAATCGGCAGTGTTATTTTACAAACTGCAGTTAACTCGCTTGGATCTGTATCTGTTGCATCGATCACAGCCGGATCAAAGATATCGATGTTTTTCTGTTGTCCATTTGATGCACTGGGAACTACAATGGCTACTTATGGAGGTCAGAATGTGGGAGCGAATAAGCTAGACCGTGTGGATCGAGGACTTAAATCCTGCTGTCTGCTTGGCATCATTTATTCAGTGCTTGCCTTTGGTGTCATCTGGCTGTTTGGCAGAGACATTGCGCAGTTGTTTGTTGAAGCAAAAGAAACGATTATCTTAAATGAGGTAGATCAGTTCCTATTTTTAAATAGCATGTTTTATATTCCGCTGGCATTCGTAAATATTGTACGGTTTATGATTCAGGGTCTTGGATTCAGTAAGTTTGCAATCATTGCAGGTGTATGTGAAATGATTGCAAGAAGTATTGTTGGATTTTTATTTGTACCTGTTTACGGTTTTACAGCAGCATGTCTTGCAAATCCGCTGGCTTGGGTAGCAGCAGATATTTTCCTGATTCCGGCTTACTTAAGTGTTATTAAAAAACTGAGAGCAATATTTGAAAAGAAGACAGAGGCAGTGAAGGAGCTACAGAGCGTATGAGATTATATTTTGCTCCGATGGAGGGGGTTACAGACTATATTTACAGGCGGATCCACCATGAATTGTTTCATGGGATTGATCAGTATTATACCCCTTTTATTGCAACAAATCAGAAGGGAAAACTGGGTGCGAGAGATGAAAAGGGGGTTCTTCCCGAACACAATCAAGGTGTTCCTGTGATCCCGCAAATCCTTTCCAATCATGCCGATCAGTTTAATGAGACAGCTGTGCTGCTAAGAGAGATGGGATATCAGGAAGTCAATCTGAATCTTGGATGTCCATCCGGTACAGTAACTGCAAAAGGAAAGGGAGCCGGATTTTTAGGCAGAACAGAAGAACTAAATATGTTTTTAGATAAAATATTTGAAGCGGCTGTTCTTCCAATTTCAGTTAAGACCAGGATTGGTGTCGAACATCCTGATGAGTTTTATCGTTTACTTGACCTGTATAATCAGTATCCGATTAAGGAGCTAATCATCCATCCGAGAGTCAGAACGGATTTTTATAAGAATAAACCGAATCTATTCATATTTAGTGAAGCCGTAAGGCTTAGTAAAATACCGCTTTGCTATAACGGAGATTTATTTAATACGAAGGAATATGAATCGTTTCATCAAGAATTCAATGAAATAACAAGTGTTATGATAGGGCGAGGACTCGTATGTAATCCGGCACTTGCAGAGTGTATCAGTGAGAAGCGAGACGATATGCTGACAAAGGAACGCCTGCATCAATTTCATGAGGAATTGTATCAGGCATATCGGAATACGCTGTTTGGAGAAAAGAATGTACTGTTTCGTATTAAGGAATTATGGTTCTATATGATTCATTTATTTACTGCACATGAAACATATGAAAAGAAAATCAAGAAAACACAGCATTTGTCTGAATATGAGCATATCATAAACAGTCTTTTCAGGGAACAGGAGCTGGTTGGACAGATTACGAAAACCACATGGTAAAGGAACAATTATGGCAGAAACAGAAGAATTACTAAAGAAACGCCTGATAGAGTCAGCTAATAAAGCATATCATAACAACTGTTATACATTCACTTCCTTTCTCGGAGAGCTGGAACAGGATCTGTTTTTTCAAATTGAGAAGGAAATTAGTTTTATTCCCTATCTGTTATTCGGAGGTGCTACGTCAAGTGAGAGGAGAATGATCCGCTTTGGCAGTGAGGAACTGTTTGGATATGAAGAAGCATTTCCGATTGCCTGCATTTTGGTAAGACCCTTGAATCAGAAATTTGCAGATCAATTTACACATCGTGATTTTTTGGGTGCAGTGATGAATCTTGGGATTGAGAGAAGTGAAGTAGGGGATATTATGATCATGAATAATGAAGGCTATCTGTTTGTAACAGAGAATATGTCAGACTATATCATGATGCATCTTGACCAGGTGAAACATACACATGTAACATGTAGCAGGACGGATGTACCAAGAGAGCTTATGCATGCTTCCTTAAGTGAGATATGTGTCACAGCAGCGTCTAAACGTCTGGATGGGATTATTTCTAAAATATATGGTTTGTCTCGCAATACAGCACTTACTTTATTTAGTACCAAAAAAGTATTTGTGAATGGGCGTCAGACGGAAAATAACAGCTATCAGGTGAAAGAACAGGATACGGTTTCAGTGCGAGGCTATGGTAAGTTTCAGATCCTGGCACTCGGTGGGATTACCAAAAAGGGAAAACTGCAGATCAAGGCAGGCATTTATGGCAACACAACAGGAAAAGGGGAGAAGTTATGAAATTAGATCAATTATTCAGTGATGCTAAAGAGCATCTAAGTTTTTTAGGAATTTGTTTCCTTATCATTTTAGTCATCTTTCTTTTGGCGAAAGTTTCAGAACGTATGATACATATGCCGAAGAATCCAAAAATCAGAACGAGAAAAATAGCAGTCATCGGTATTTTTGCAGCTATTTCAGGAGTGCTGATGTCAATGGAGATTCCTTTATGGTTTGCTCCACCATTTTATCAGCTTGATTTTAGTGAGCTGCCGGTTATGATCTGTGCATTTGCATATGGGCCGTTTGCCGGCGTAGCTGCAGAACTATGTAAGGTGTTCATCAAATTGTTATTAAAGGGAACATCAACAGCTTTCATTGGAGATCTAGCTAACTTTATTGTAGGCTGTACTTTGATTCTACCGACTTCGATCATTTATCATATTAAGAAGAGCAAAAAAGCAGCAGTTACAGGAATGTGCACAGGCATTGTCACCATGACTGTGGCAGGCAGCTTCTTCAATGCCATTTATTTGATTCCTGCTTTTTCTAATTTGTTCGGGATGCCACTCGACGCTATCGTTGAGATGGGTACTGTGGTAAATTCCAAAATTACCAGTGTTCATACATTGGTGTTTTATGCAGTAGTTCCGTTTAATCTGCTCAAGGGACTAGTCGTATCCATGATTACATTTCTACTATATAAACCGCTTAGTCCGATGATTCATGCGTCATCTAATTGATGCAGGTAAGTCAATTCAAGTAAGCCAAGCCAGTCCTCTTGACAAAAAACAACAGAATATTTATAATAAACCTCGTATCATTAACAGAAGACAACGGAGTCGGAAATGATTGCGCAGTTTTCTGTTATTTTTTTATTATCAAGTAAACAGAGGAGGATTTATTATGAAAAAAGCATTAGCATTATTATTATGTACAGCTATGACAGCAGGTATGTTAGCAGGATGTGGAAACAGTGCAGCAGCTCCTAGTGCAGGAGATGTGGCTAATGAAGCAGAGACTACTGACGCAACACAGGCACAGGAAACAGAAGCTGACAAAACCAGTGATAAAACATGGGTGATTGCAACAGATACTGTTTTCAAACCGTTTGAATACACAAATGAAAACAATGAATTTGTAGGAATCGATGTTGATCTGCTTGCAGCAGTAGCAAAAGATCAGGGATTTAAATATGAATTACAGAGTCTTGGATGGGATGCAGCAGTAGCAGCAGTTCAGGCGGGACAGGCAGATGCAATTATTGCAGGTGCTACCATTAAGCAGGAACGTGTTGATTCAGGCTGGATTTTCTCAGAAGGATATTACAATGCAACTCAGACATTTGTAGTAGGTAGTGACAGCACAATTGCAAGCTTTGAAGACCTTTCAGGAAAGAATGTAGCGGTTAAAAATGGTACCGCAGGAGCAGACTTTGCAAACAGCTTAAAGGATCAGTATGGATTTAGCGTTACAGTATTTGAAGATTCACCAACGATGTATCAGGACGTTATCCTTGGAAACAGCGTAGCATGTGTTGAGGATACCCCTATCATGGCAGCTTCGATCAAAGAAGGAGATTTAGCTCTCAAGATTCCAGAAGGAATGGAAAGTGAAGGAGCACCTTACGGATTTGCTATTATGGATCCGGCAGATCAGGAACTGTTAGACATGTTCAATGCAGGTCTTAAAAACATAAAAGAAAACGGAACCTATGATGAAATCATTGCAAAATATTTAAAATAGTCAAATTTTAAATCATTATTTGAAAATGAACGCGGACGACCGGTTGCAGGTTTTCCGCGTTCTTGTTATTATAAAAGATAGAGATAGATCACTAGAAGAAAACAAAAGGAGAAAAGTAATGCTTGCAATCGTTCAAACGTATGGATCAATGCTTCTTGGAGCATTAGGAAAGACTTTATTACTTACGTTATTATCACTGTTGTTTGCTATGATCATCGGTCTGATATTTGCACTGATGAATGTTGGGAAAAACAGAGTACTTAACTGCATTGGAACTGCATATGTAGACGCTGTACGTGGTGTGCCGCTTATCGTACTTGCGTATTTTATCTATTTTGGTGTACCGGCTGGGATTAAAATGATGGGAATACAGGATTTTAGATTAACAGCACTTCAGGCCGGTACGATTGCACTTGCGATGAACTGTGGTGCATACATGGCGGAAATTATCCGTGCAGGAATCGAAAGTGTCGACAAAGGGCAAATGGAGGCCAGCAGAAGCTTAGGACTTACGTATGCTACCAGTATGCGTCTGGTGGTATTGCCACAGGCAATCCGCACCATGATCCCATCTATCATCAATCAGTTTATCATCACACTTAAAGATACCTCAATTCTTTCTGTTATTGGCTTCCCTGAACTCACCAATATGGGTAAGACCATCAGTGGAAATACCTTTAAAAGTCTTGAAACCTGGGCTGTTGTCGGAGTGATGTATATGGTTGTGATCATTACGCTCAGCAAGATTGCAAAACGGGTGGAAAGGAGAGTTAACCGTGGAAGATAATAAGATAATGGTTCATGTGCAGAATTTGAAAAAAAGTTTTGGAAAGCTAGAAGTATTAAAGGATATCAGTATCGATATCACCGAAGGAGAAGTAGTTGTTTTGCTGGGACCATCAGGAAGTGGTAAGTCTACCTTTTTACGATGCTTAAATCAGCTGGAAACAGCAACAGATGGCACGATTGTAATTGATCATCAGAATATAACAGATAAACACATTGACATTAATAAAGTCAGAGAGAATATCGGTATGGTATTTCAGCATTTTAATCTGTTTCCACATAAAACCGTACTTGAAAATATCATTTTGGCACCTGTAGAATTAAAGAAAATGACAAAAGAGCAGGCACATGACAAAGGAATGCAGCTTTTAAACAGGGTCGGAATGTCTGAAAAGGCAGATGCTTTTCCCTCACAGCTTTCAGGAGGACAAAAGCAGCGTGTTGCCATTGCGAGAGCGCTTGCAATGAATCCGGATATCATGTTGTTTGATGAACCTACATCAGCGCTGGATCCGGAGATGGTTGGAGAAGTACTGACTGTCATGAAAGAGCTTGCAGCAGATGGAATGACTATGATCGTGGTAACGCATGAAATCGGATTTGCAAGGGAAGTGGCAGATCGCATTGTATTTATGGATGCAGGCTATATCGTAGAACAGGGAAGTCCGGAGGATGTAATTAATCATCCAAAAGAAGCAAGAACCATTGATTTCCTGAATAAAGTTCTTTAGTGACTAATTGGCGGAGGCGTTCAAATGAAGAAAATTATAACAATCAGCCGTGAATTTGGAGCCGGTGGTGGTGAAATCGGTCAGGCAGTTTCCAAAAAATTGAATTATGAATATTATGATAAAGAGTTGATTTTTCAAACAGCCAGATGTTCAAATGTAAACATTGAGAGCATAATTAAATGGGATGAGAAGGTACCGATTGATTTTGGATTTACTCAAAGCTTATTTGATTTCTATAATAAGCCATTAAATGAAAAACTGTTTCAGATACAAAGCGATACCATTATGAAAATTGCGGAAAAGGGAAAATGTGTGATTGTCGGTCGTAATGCAAACTCCATTTTAAAGGAATTCGATTCGGCGTTGCATGTGTTTATCTGTGCGGATCTTCATTGGCGTGTAAAGCGGATGGAAGGAAAAATGTCCGGTGAATTGAAAAATAAGACTGCAGAAGAAGTAAGAGATGTTGATAAGACTAGAAAGAAATATTGTTCTTATTACACTGACTCAGAGTTTGGGGTTGCAAAGTATTACGATATCTGTCTCAATACATCGACACTGGGAATCGAGAGATGTATTGATCTCATTTGTGATATGGCAGGCGAGTAGAGCTTTACAAAAACTTTTTAAGCAAGGAGAAGGCATATGAATCAAAAATTACAGGTGTTTGTGCTTGCAGATGGGGAGAAATGTGTTGGGTGCAAGGCATGTGAAATCGCATGCTTTACAGAACATAATCAAAAAGAAAACGGAGTGGGACAGACTGTTGGTACGGTGTCTATTCCGGTAATGCCAAAGCTATATGTAACAAAGGAAAAAGAACTATGTATGCCAATTCAGTGCAGACATTGTGAAGATGCTCCCTGTCTGGAAGCATGTACCTTACATGCAATTAGGAAAGAAGCAGATGGAGTTATGATTTCGCAAGATCAATGCACAGGATGTAAGGATTGCCTGATGGCGTGTCCATTTGGAGCAATTGAACTGTATCCGGTGATCAAGAAAGGTGAATTTATCATGCAAGCCGACTCTGATGAAATCAAGCAGGCGGCCTCAAAGTGTGATATGTGTATGGATAATCCTATGGGACCAGCCTGTGTACGAGCCTGTAAGGCAGAGGCACTTCGAATTGTGCATGTGGAACCGGAACAGGAAGTCAAGAGGATCAAGGCTGCCAGAATCTTAGAACAGTTGAAGGATTAACAGGGGGGATCAAACATGGACATCATAAAAATAGATCAGAATTTATGCATGGGGTGTCAGGAGTGTGTCAAAGTCTGCCCTGCTTATGCAATTGAAGGGGAACCACTTAAGCCGCAGACGATTGTTTCGGAGCGTTGCATTAAGTGTGGTCAGTGTGTGCAGATTTGTAAATCTTATATTTCTCCGGTTGGAAAAGATGTAGCACGGTACGAAAAAATTCGTGAAGAACGTGGAATTCCGAAAGTGGTTAAAGAGCCACTTTTTGCTGCTTATAATGTCTGTCATATTGATAAGGTCAAAGAGGCATTACGCAATCCTTCCATGATTACGATGGTGCAGTGTGCACCGGCAGTACGTGTAGCGATTGCAGAGGATTTTAATGAAACACTTGGAACACTTTCACCGGGACGGCTGGCAGCGGCACTTAAGAAATTGGGATTTGATTATGTGTATGATACGAATTTCGCTGCCGATCTGACCATTATGGAGGAAGGAACAGAGTTAATCAAACGTATTACGCAGGGTGGTGTATTACCGATGTTTACGTCATGCTGCCCGGCATGGGTGCAGTTTATCGAGCACACCTATCCGGAGCTTACGGATCATTTGTCTACCTGCAAGAGTCCGCAGCAAATGCAGGGAGTGATTGAAAAAACTTATGGCGCAAAGATGAATCAGATTCTACCGGAGAACATCTTTAGCGTTTCGGTTATGCCCTGTACCAGTAAACAGTTTGAATGTAACCGAGAGGAAATGCAGGATAGTGGATATCGAGATGTTGATGTGGTTTTGACAACAAGAGAACTTGCATGGCTGCTAAAGGAAGAGCAGATTGAATTTTCTTCTTTAGCGGAGCAGGGATTTGATCAGCCACTGGGTGATTATTCTGGCGCAGGAACGATTTTTGGTGTAACCGGAGGTGTTATGGAGGCGGCAATACGAACCGGCTATGAATTACTTACCGGACAGTCGATTCCGCAGGTAGAAATCACGCAGGTACGTGGTACACAAGGATATCGGACATCAAATATCCAAATAGGAGAGCTTAACTTAAAAGTCGCGGTTGTCACCGGACTTACCGGAATTATAGAGTTATTAGAAACAGTAAAAAATGGGGTATGTGATCTGCATTTTATTGAAGTCATGACTTGTCCGGAGGGTTGCATTAGTGGTGGCGGACAGCCAAAGCTTTTATTAGATCAGGACAGACCGGAAGCATATGCAAAACGGCGTGAAGCACTTCTTAAACATGATGTTTCCCTAAAGGTGAGAAAATCACATGAGAATCCGAGTATCAAGAAGTTATATCAGGATTATTTGGAACAACCGAATAGCGAAATCGCTCATCATTTACTACATACGAAGTACAAACGCAGTACAAGCGTATGAGAATGGAGGACTAAGATGGCAATAAAAGAAGTACAGACAACGTGTGCCTACTGTGCCAGCGGGTGTCAGATAGGAATGGTCGTAGATACGGATCGCAATCAGATACTGGAAGCAAAGGCTCTTGATGGAAGAACCAATAGAGGGAAGCTTTGTTTAAAGGGGTATTATGGATGGGATTATCTAAATGACCCACAGATTCTGACGAAAAGAATCCAAAAACCGATGATTCGCAAAAACGGAAAAAACAGTCGTCTCGAGGAAGTAGAATGGGACGAGGCAATTCGCTTTGTTGCAGAACATCTGAATAAAATCAAAGAACAATATGGACCTGATGCAATTATGGGTACAGCCTCCGCCAGAGGACCCGGAAACGAAGCGGGTTATCTGATGCAGAAATTTATGCGTGCCTGTGTAGGAACCAATAATATTGATCATTGTGCACGTGTATGCCATGCAGCATCTGTTGTAGGGTGTCAGGCTTCTATTGGAGAGGGCGCAATGTCACTTGGCGTTCCGGAGATCGAAGATGCTTCGGTAATCTTTAATATTGGTTATAACGCAGCGACCTCACATCCGATCGTAGCCGCAAGAATCGTCAAGGCAAAACAAAAGGGATGCAAGATTATCTGCATTGACCCACGAGTGACGGAGACAGCCAGAATTGCAGATGTTCATCTGCAGCTTAAGGGTGGCACAAATCTGGCACTGACGAATGCAATTGCACACGTTATCATTGAAGAAAATCTAATTGATCAGGAGTTTATCGCGAACAATACGAAAAACTTTGAAGAGTATAAAAAAGTGATTGAAACCTATACACCAGAGTATTCAGCAGACATATGTGGAGTCGATGCAGATGACATCAAAAAGGCAGCCAGAATCTATGCCAATTCCAGACATTCTGTGATTTTATGGGGGATGGGAATTACGCAGTTTCGCCAAGGGGTCAGTGTGGTAGAAAGCTGCTGTAATCTGGCTATGATGACTGGTAACTTTGGTCGTAGAAGCACTGGTGTAGGCCCTGTCAGAGGACAGAATAATGTACAGGGAACCTGTGACATGGGAGATCTTCCTAATCAGTACCCAGGTTATCAAAATGTGACGGATCCAGAAGTCAGAAAGAAGTTCGAAGAAGCCTGGGGTGTTAAATTATCTGATCAAATCGGCGTACAGCTAACTAGAGTTCCTGAGCTTGTTTTAAAAGAGAAGGATCCAAATAAACAGATTCATGCCTACTATATTTTCGGAGAGGATCCGATACAGTCAGACCCTCACGGACAGGAAATCAGACAGGCAATTGCTTCTGTGGATTTTGTAATTGTTCAGGACTGTTTTCATAACCGAACTTCTGCCTATGCAGATGTAATCCTGCCGTCTACGGCATGGGGAGAGCATGAGGGCGTTTATACTTCCTGTGACCGTGGTTTTCAAAGAGTCAGAAAATGCATCGAACCGACGGGAGATGTTAAGACAGACTGCGAAATCATATGTCTGGTATCTACTGCAATGGGCTATCCGATGTCCTATGAAAAAACAGAGGATATCTGGAATGAAATGATTGATTTGTGTCCGAAGTTTACCGGTGCAACTTACGAGAAGATGGATTTATATGGCGGTGTTCAATGGCCTTGTTATAGCAAAGATCTTTCTGATAAAGGAACGCCATACTTACATAAAGGTGGTAAATTTGCACATCCGGATGGAAAGGGAGTTTTCATCGGAGTTGATTATGAAGAAGTATATGAAAAAGAGGGAGAGGAATATCCGTTTTCATTATCTACGGTTCGGGAAGTCGGCCATTACTCAGTCAGAACGATGACTGGAAACTGTCGTATGTTACGCAGTCTGGAGGATGAACCGGGCTGGGTCGAAGTGAATGTAGAAGATTGCAAGGAGCTGAATCTTAAAAAAGGTGAGCTTGTATGGGTAACTTCAAAACGCGGACACTGTATGACCAGATGTCTTCCGACTGAACGTGTTGCAAAGGGATCTATTTATATGACTTATCAGTGGTGGATCGGTGCCTGCAATGAATTGACGATTGGTCAGCTTGATATGCAGAGCAAGACCCCAGAATACAAATACTGTGCCTGCCGGATCGAGAAGATAGAGGATCAGGAATGGGCAAAGAAGTATGTAGATGCAAATTATAAGGCAATTCGTATGGAAATGGGAATTGACATTAGAAAGAAAGAGGGGTGACCGGCATGAATCATTTTGTAAAAGGTAATCCTGATTTATGTATCGGCTGCAGGACCTGTTTGATCAGTTGTGTAATCGCTCATGAAGGGAAACGTATTTTTGAGATTGACCCGGATGGATTTGATTTTAATCCGAAACTTCATATGGTGAAAACAAAAAAAATCTCAGTTCCGGTACAATGCAAGCATTGTGAAGATCCTGCCTGCATGGCAGCGTGTCCGAATGGCTGTATCACAATTAAAGATCATGCAGTTTCACTTGATACATCAAAATGCATTGGCTGCAAGAGCTGTATGGAGGCTTGTCCATTTGGAGCAATTGATATGGTAACGGTAATGGGAGAGAAAAACTCTGATGGCAGTGAGCGGATTATAGCCAATAAATGCGATTTATGTGCAAAGGTTCCGGGTGGTCCCGCATGTGTCAGAACTTGTCCGACGGATGCCCTCTGTCTGGTAGAGGAAGAGGATATGGAAGCAAAAATCGAAAACAGACGAAAGGAAGCAGCCAGAAGTCTTGATACTACGAAGGAGTTTTGACATGACGGTAAAAGCAGCGATCAAACGAGTATTTTCAGATGGCAGAGAAGAATTCCTTGAGGACGAGCTTGCACAGGAAGTATATGTTCAGCTCTTTGAGGAAAATCAGCTTGTATGGAATACAACAGGATCTCCTTCACAATTATCCGAGCTTGCAGCCGGTTATCATTATATTCACAACCAGAAAACCATAGAAAAAGGGAGTATTCAGGTTGTGAAAGAGGATGAAAATCATTATCGGGTCGTTTATTCAAATGGAAAGGAAAGAAAACTGACTCGTAATGTCAACGCAGAGAGGGATGAAACGTATCGGGATTATGGGAAGGCTGAGGAGGATTTGCTTCACTGCTCTGATGCGTTTAGGAGGACAGGAAACGTACATTGTTCGGCGCTTTGCAGAGGAAGTCTGATCTGCTATCAGGGAGAGGATCTGAGTCGTCATCTGTCTGTCTACAAGACCATAGGTGCATGCATTCTTGATGGAAATGATCCGGCAGAATATTACTTATGCACAACGGGCCGAATCCCAATCTCTATGGCAGAAATGATTTATATGGCGGGCGTAAAAACACTGGTGAGCCGCTCAGCACCAACGAATCTGACACTTGATTTTGCTAAAAAAAACAACATGAAGGTATTGGGGTTTGTTTCAGAGAAAAGGGTCAATTGTTATGAATACTAGGGTTGGCGTTGTAGTCATGACCGGAGGACATTCGAAACGGATGGGGCAGGCTAAGGAGCAGCTGCTCATTGGCGGAGAAACTCTTTTAGAGCGGATGGCGAAGGAACTTGCAGGATTTTCAGAGAAATATATATCCGTAAATGCAAAGCAGAATTATGAAATCACCGGTTATCAGACAATTGTCGATGAAATTCCGGATATCGGACCAATGGGTGGGATTTATTCAGCGCTGAAGCATTGTAGTTGCGAAGCATTGCTGGTTGTTGCATGTGATATGCCGTATTATCGATTGGAACAGGCAGAATCTATCATAAAACAATGGAATGGAGAGGATGTATGTCTGCTTAGGACACCTTCAGGAATTCAACCTCTCGCAAGCATTTATAGGAAAACCTGTCTTCCGGTTTTGAAGCAGAGGATGGAGCAAAAACAATATCGGCTGCGTGATATCTTTCACTTTGTACACGTGAAGGAAACGCAGGATTTATCAGAAAAACCTTATTTCAATATCAATACGTTTTCAGAGTATGAGCATGCAGCAAATATGGATGCAGAAACGTTGTGATAAAAGAAAAATCAATTTGTATAAATAAGAATTTGTATGGTGAAAATCGAATGCTCTGTTGAAATCTTTAATTCACCATTATATTTCGAGATGGTAGTTTCTATACTGTTAAGTCCGATTCCGTGAAGTGCGGAATCGGATTTTTTTGTGACAATTTTTCCGTTATGTAATAGAATTTCGCCCTGATAGGGGTTGCTGGAATGAATCAGCAGGCATCCTTTTAGATATTGAATCGAGAGTTCCAGATGACGTTCACTTTCAGGGAGATTCGATAGTGCTTCTATCGCATTATCAAACAGATTACCAATGACGACTGCTAAATCAAATGGTTCAATGACATTATTTTCAGGAACTTCTACTTTGAGATCAACCGGAATATGCAATTGGTCAGCTTGGTCGAGTTTATAATTCAGGAGACTATCCAGTTCGATATTACCGGTTTTGATGGTTCTGCCGGATAAATTGTACGGGCATCCATTTATAATCCCAAAACAAAGAAGTCAATTATCATAAGCCTTGGTTCATTTTCAATAAAGGTAGTACATAATAAGCCTGTTTTCAAAGCTAATTCAACTATAACATTGAATAAGGCTTTCTATACATCACCAAATTTCTATTATAGTGCGAATTGTAATGTCAATTTTGATAATTATGAAACAAACCTTAAAAACAGACTAAAACTGAAAGAAGGCAGTTACAGTGGCGGTCCGATAACAAGTATCATGTTTCGATATCCGGAAGGTATTACAGGGGATGTAGACGGTGACAATGTTTATGTAACCACAGCCTCACCCGGCACCTATAAAATCAAAGCAGAGATTAAGTGCAGGGATTGTTCGGAAAAGATATATGCAGATATTCCCGTAAAAGTAGTAAAGAAATATCCAAAGGCTTCACTTCTGAAAAATACCATTACAATAGGCTCCGGATTTTCATCGGAAACGTTTATTCTGGTCAGCCTGATTTCAAAGGAATCCGGTGGTGCGGCGGCAATAAAAAGTGTTGAAGTAATGGAACCGGAGCACCAACATTCTATCTGTTATCGAAAAAGGAAGTGAAAAGTCCGGAGAAAGTAAAATTAAAGGTTACATATCATGACGCAGTACCGATTAACGGAAAAGAATACGCGACAACTCTGACATTGAATGTGAAACCGGTTAAAAAGTATAGTGTCAAACAGAGCGGTAAGGCAGAAATGTGTAGTACATTCAGTGGAAACAGAAAGGATTCTACGGTAGTTTCCTTTACTGCAACACCGGATGTCATGAAAGGCATCAATCTGAGTGTGACGGATCTAAAAGGCGGTGCGGCACCAAAAGAAGCGGAGTTTGGTCCGATTAAGTGGTGTAATGATCATTACGAGGTTACTGTAAAAGCAAACGAAAACACTTATAAACTAAAAAAGCAGCTTCAGTTTGGAATTGCCATAAAGGATGAAAACGGGTTAAACGTATCCGGCAGTAAAATAACACCCATGAAAGTATCACTGTTCTCTATGGAGGGCGCACAGATTCAATTGGGCAAAAGAGATATTATGATTTCAGCAGATAAATTTAATAAAACAAACTGTGAAAACCACTCCGTTATCACGATTCCTCTGAAACTGAATCAAAAAAAGGCAGTGTGGAAGGTTGTATCGACAGAAAGTGATATTTTTACTTGCAGAAACAGCGAAGTGGATAAGGATGCAAAACTATATCTCTATGTCAGTGATCAAAAAATTAAGTACATAACATGTAACCATACTTATCGCGTTCCGATAACGTTCGAAGAATCGTATACAGGGAAAAGAGTATCTGATACAATAACAGTAACAATAACCGATCCGAAGACGATAAAGATTGATGTTTTGGAGACATCTTATGACATGGAAAAGAAGCAGGAACTTGTGCTTCACAGAAATGCTCCCTATCTAGAGGATTATTTCTATATTGGTACAAATTCCTTTACAAAACCTTATCGTGGCGCCGGACTTGGGAATATTGAGAAGGTAGAGATTGTCGGAGCCGCAAATGAGCTGTATCAGGTAAACTGTAATATAGTGGGTGCAGCAGACTGTAAAGAATATTACATCTTTTATAAGGGAAAGAAGGCACCGGCTAAAAAAGGATTATCAAAAATCACAATGAAAGTAAGCTTCAGCGGCACAAAAAAGACAAAGAACATTACGGTTAAAATGCGAGATGAAAAGTAGAGTGGGGGAAGCAAAGTAGAATCCATCATTCTTAATCCCCCATATGTATCATACATTATAGTAAGTGATACATACGGGGGATTTTTATGAAATTTAATGTGAAGGCAGGTATTGTGTTGGCATTATCTCTTCTGTTGGTTGCAGGTGCACTCATTTATTCGCCACAGTTCATAACGGTCAGTAATTCGGTAAATGGAAGAGAATTGCCGATCTATTGTGTCGACACAGATCAAAAGGTGGTCGGCTTAAGCTTTGATGCCGCATGGGGGAATGAAGATACGCCTCAGATTCTGGCTATTTTAGAGAAACACGGTGTGCATGTAACTTTTTTTATGACGGGAGGCTGGGTAGACGATTTTCCGGAAGATGTGAAGGAGATTCTGGCTGCAGGTCATGATCTCGGTAATCATAGTGAAAACCATAAGAACATGAGTCAGCTTTCAAAAGATGAAAAGATCAGAGAACTGATGGATGTGCATGAGAAAGTCAAAAAACTGACAGGATATGAAATGAAACTATTCCGACCGCCCTATGGAGATTATGATGATGAAGTGATCCTGACGGCCAAGGAATGCGGATACGAGACCATACAGTGGTCAGTAGACTCTCTTGACTGGAAGGACTATGGTATAGATTCCATCATTCAAACAGTATGTGAGCATAAGAAATTGGATAACGGAGCTATTATTTTAATGCACAATGGTGCGACTTATACTGCGCAGGCTTTGGAGCAGGTAATTATAAGCCTCAAAGAACAGGGATATGAAATTGTTCCAATTTCTGAACTGGTCTTACCGGAACCATATCATATGGACCATACAGGAAAGCAATTTGCGGACTAATCAGAAAACTTCATTTGCAAATTAACGTGATTTTACTTGACAAATTAGACGGAAGGTAATATATTACCATGTAAAAGGTAACGTATTACCTTTAAAAACCATAGAGTATAACAATGTAT
>JAAYYM010000204.1 GCA_012515365.1 Clostridia bacterium | reverse complement strand
TAAAAACAATTCAAAATACAAACCCCGTTCTCATTGTTCTGTTTAACCAATCAGCCAATCATATAATTCTTGATACTTCATAGCTGATGCATTCCATGAAAAATCAGCTGCCATTGCCCTGTCGATCATTTTATTCCACTCGCGCTTTTTATTTGTATAAATGTGCAAAGCATAACGCACAGCACGTAACATTTCATGTGCATTATAATTTGAAAAGCTAAATCCCGTTCCCTTGCTTTCATACTCATTATAAGGCATAACCGTATCCTTGAGTCCACCTGTTTCACGTACGATCGGAATAGTTCCGTAACGCAGTGACATCAACTGGCTCAGTCCGCACGGTTCAAACAGCGATGGCATTAAAAACGCATCTGCAGATGCATAAATCTTATGTGACAAAGCCTCTGAATAGTAAATATTGGCAGACACCTTATCACTGTATTTCCAGTCAAAATGCCGGAACATATTTTCATATTTCTGATCACCGGTTCCAAGCACTACGATCTGAACATCATCCTGACACAGCTCGTCCAGAATGTATGCAATCAAGTCAAATCCCTTCTGATCTGTCAGGCGGCTTACGATACCGATCATAAACTTTTTATCATTCTGCTCCAGCCCAAGTTCTGCCTGAAGCGCACGTTTATTCTTTATTTTTTCTTTTCTGAAATCAACGATATTATAATTATTATGAATAAATTTATCTGTTTCCGGATTATATTCTTCATAATCAATTCCATTCAGAATTCCACGTAGATCATTGCATCTTGCTCGCAACAGTCCATCAAGACCTTCTCCATAAAACGGCATCTTGATTTCTTCTGCATAAGTATAGCTTACTGTCGTAATCGCATCTGCAAAAACCAATCCACCCTTTAATAAATTAGCATCTTTATAGGCTTCCAGTTTTTCCGGTGTAAAGAAATACTCCGGCAAACCACTCATATCACGGATGGTCTTAACATCCCATGTCCCCTGAAATTTCAGATTATGAATTGTCATGACAGACTTCATGTTTGCATAAAATTCGCCTTCATGGAAGCGTTCCTTCATATATACCGGGACTAGTCCGGTCTGCCAGTCATGGCAATGAATAACATCCGGCTTAAAATCTAATGTTGGCATTGCGGCCAATGCTGCTTTTGAGAAAAATATAAACTTCTCAATATCCGCAAGAATATCACCATATGGTTTTGGACCCGAAAAATAATATTCATTGTCTATAAAGTAAAATGTGATCCCATCGTATTCCAGCTCCAAAACGCCCACATATTGGGAGCGCCATGCCAAATCGATATAGAAATGTGTGCGATAAATCATTTTCTGTTTGTATTCTTCCGGAATGCATTCATATTTTGGCATCATAACGCGAACATCGAAATAACGTTTATCAAAACATTTTGGTAAAGAACCAACTACATCAGCCAATCCACCCGTTTTTACGAATGGAATACATTCTGATGCTACAAACATTACATTTTTCACGTGTATACCTCCTAATAGATGACGACTTGTTAAGTACCATTATACATCATCCAAAACCTCATGAAAAGTGTAATTTGCTAACATCATGCACGTATCTTCTGTCTTTTGTGGTCAATTCTGATTTTGTCAGCTACCATTGCGATAAATTCTGAATTAGTTGGTTTTCCCTTCCCCATATTGATGGTATAACCAAATAATTCATCGATTGTTTCCATTCTGCCTCTTCCCCATGCAACCTCTATGGCATGTCTGATTGCACGTTCTACTCTGCTTGATGTCGTATGATGGTGTTTTGCAATTGTCGGATACAGAATTTTCGTGATTCCATTCATAATTTCTACATCATCTATTGCCATAATAATAGCATCTCTCAGATAATGATATCCCTTAATATGTGCAGGCACGCCTATTTCATGAATCATATCCGTTACATCGCTCTCAAGAGCCACTGCTTCTCCCTCTAAACACGCCTCTTCTGTACTTGCACTTCTTCTTTGTGATATCTCATTATGTTTTCTCCTGCCGTCCCGCCGCATCATATGTATTCTGTTCCTGATTGTTTCAGGATCAAATGGTTTCATAATAAAGTATTTTGCGCCTAGAAAAAAAGCGTCCTCTGTAACCTTGTCATCTCCTACTGCTGACAACACGATAAAATCCGGCTGTTTTTTAATCGAATAATCATTTTTGATTCTTGTCATAATCTCGAGTCCGTCAATCTTCGGCATGATCAGATCAAGAACGACTACATCTGGTTCCTTCTTTCGTATCAATTCATACGCATCTTCTCCATTTCTTGCGCTTCCGACGATACTCATATCCTGATCTTTCTCCAAGACCTCACTCACAAGCTCCACCATTCTTTGATTATCATCAAAAACAGCGATTTTCAGTTTCTCCATTATTAACCTCCATATTCTCTCCTTTTCTCAAATCCTCCTTTAGTATAAAAATATCCATCTTTTTCTACAAGAGTTAGCTGTCGCAGCAATCTCCAAAACAAAACATATTCACAGTTTATTTTACAAACTGCGAATATGTTCTGCAAATCACTTTATTTTATTTTTAGTAATGCTTTTACTTCAGGTGTTATTTTTCCGTCTTGCTTCAAACCATGTAGTTTTTGGAATTTCTTAATTGCTGCCTTTGTTTTCTTTCCTACAATACCATCCGGCTTTCCACAGTCGAATCCATATGCATTTAAGGCAACCTGTACCTGCTTATTTACAAGTCTTGTATTAGCTGGTGCTGATTGAATTACAATCGGTTGTGAGAAAACACTCTTTGTAATGACCACTTCAATCGGATCACTTGGAAGTGTCGTATATGCTCCCTTTGTTCTAACCCAGTAGATTCCTGCCGGGAGAAGTACAACGTTCCGTGTTGCTGACTTCCAGTCTCCTAAGCCTTTAACAGAGTACTCCATACAACTCTGTAATCCACCGATTGCACCAAGTGTAGTATTTGTTGCACTGGCTGCTGTGATACCATAAGGCGGATTCGCTTTTTTAAGTGTAATGACCTGCATATCTGAATCGCTTGTCGTAACACCATCGCCTGGTCTGTAAAGCTTAATTCCTGTATCGGTATGTAAATCACCTGATTTTAAAATGATATGATCTGTAGAATCTGTGTAGTTCCAATGATTTCCTCCATCCAGTGAAAATCTGTTTCCTTTGATTCCTGATAATACCATAATCTGCGCATTAAAGTCTGCACCTGGTGTTGCTGCTTTTGGTAAAACAGATGGTGAACTCTTACCTACATATACGGTCACTGTATCACTTGGTGCTGTAGATCCGGTTCCGCGCATTCTTACCAGATAAGTACCTGCATAAAGTCCTGTGATTGGATTACTTCCAATACCATGCCAGGTTGCTTCTAAAACATTTCGATATTCCATACTAGGATCAACATTCATGATCTTACCGGTATTATCATTTCCTGTTGGTGCAATTCCGATCACATTATCAGGTATATGAAACTTTGTTATTTTAACATACTGAATATCTGAATCTATTGTTGTAACACCATCGCCTCTTGCAATAACACGAATCTGATGTGCGAGAGCCTGACGTACTTCTGCTGCTGACAATGCTACTCTTGTGCCCGAAACAGATTTCCATGTAACGCCATCTGTGCTGTACTGCATTTTAGTCTCTAAATTACAAAGCACGGTGTTTGGACCACTAAAATAACTGCACGGTGTTGGTTCTTTTTGCGTTGGTGTTGGCGTCGGTTCCGGTGTCGGTATTGGCTTTGGATCCGGCGTCGGTATTGGCTTTGGATCCGGCGTCGGTGTTGGCGTTGGTTCCGGTGTCGGTGTTGGCGTTGGTTCCGGTGTCGGTATTGGCTTTGGATCCGGTGTCGGTATCGGAGCAGTCTTCTGCGTTACTGTAACAGTAGTCGGATCACCGGCAAGTTGTGCACCGCTTGCTCTGTAACGTACCTGATAATTTCCTGCCGGTACACTGACAGATCCATCTGAACATCCTGCATAAGCGCCGCCTACAACTGCATACTCCATTGAAGAATTTACATTGTCTATACT
>JAAYYM010000025.1 GCA_012515365.1 Clostridia bacterium | reverse complement strand
CAATATGACTTCTTCTAATTTTACATCATTTTGGGTTATTTTGAAAGCCCTTTTCAAATTATTTTGGCGTTCTTCCCTATTTAGGTTCTTTTGAGCGATTGTATTTTTTTCCCTGATCACATAATCCGAACAAACGGGGATCTGCATATTTCTTCCAAGCATCCCTGCAATCAGCTCTGCCTGATTAAAACCACGTTTTTTTGCTCTTTCTTTATGGATAGGAATAGGGATGATCGCATCTGCACGCCATCTTCTGATATCATCTCCTAAAAGTCGGATGATCTCTTCCGTATAATATGCTGCATATTCTCTTCTGTTACCATATTTATAGCTGTAAATGCTCTTTTTAATCTGATCTGTGTAGCGAAATAAAGCGCGTCCCTGCGTAAACAAAGGCTCATTCTCCATACAACCGGTGCAGTATTCCATGTGAGCATCTGCAATGGGTTTCCCGCATTTCAAACAATATGGTGTTGTTACATACGGCGCCTTCAATTTGCAGATCGGGCATGCCAAACGAGCTCCTGCCTCCATGATGTCACCACAGATCGGACAGCGTTTCGGGAAAATCAAGTCAATGATGTGATGCTTCATAATCCTCCGTTCTTAAATCTGAGAGTTCCTGTAATTTTTCACATAATCCCGTATATCGCTTTTGTTCTTCTTCATTATCTATCATCATTTGTATCATATCATCACTTCCGACAAGCGTAACACACTTCTTTGCACGTGTCACACCTGTATATAAAAGATTTCGATTCATCAGCATCCTAGGTCCACTCAAAATCGGCATTACGACCGCCGGATACTCACTTCCTTGTGCTTTATGTATGGTAATTGCATACGCAAGCTCCAGCTCTTCTACTTCTTTAAACGAGTAATTCATGATCCGATGTTCATCAAATTCAACCGTAATCTGTTCACTATAATGATTGATTTCTTTAATGATTCCCATATCGCCGTTGAATATACCGATTCCTTTATCAAATGCAATCCCATATTTTCCGACAATTTCCCATTCCTTTTGGTAATTATTCTTGATCTGCATGACCTTATCACCTTCTCTGAAGAGACCCTCACCATATTCATATTCTTTTTTGGAAGGTGCAGGTGGATTCAGATACTGCTGCAGGATGCCATTTAATCTTGTTACACCCAGTAGGCCCTTTCTCATCGGAGTCAGAACCTGTATATCATACACATCAGCATCAACATACTTTGGAAGCTTCTCCTTAATCAGTGCAATGATAACACGAATGATTATATTCACGTCATCACGTTTCAGGAAAAAGAAATCGGCTCCTTTGTTATTTAAAAGTATCTGTTCACCCTGTTGTATCTTATGTGCATTTACGACAATATCACTTTTACTTGCCTGTCTGAAAATCTTTTTTAACATAACGACGGGAAATACTTCTGAATTGATCAGATCCTTAAGCACCGCTCCCGGTCCGACAGACGGCAGCTGATTGATATCACCTACCATGATTAAGCGCGTACCAACACTGATCGCTTTTAGTAAGGAAGTAAACAGATAGATATCTACCATGGACATTTCATCAATGATAATAATATCTGCTTCCAGTGGATGTTCCTCATTTCGTTCAAAGTAACTGTTATCACTGTTTTCTATCGCATTAGATGCACTGATCTCCAGCAGACGGTGTATGGTTCTTGCTTCAAAACCTGTGGTTTCTGTCATACGTTTAGCCGCACGTCCTGTCGGTGCAGCCAGCAGGATATCACATCCCTCAGCTTCAAAATACTTAATGATCATATTAATGGTAGTTGTCTTTCCGGTACCCGGTCCTCCGGTAATAATAAAAACTCCGTTTTGCGCAGCACTGATGACTGCCTCTCGCTGCAACTGATCCAACTCAAGCTCCGATTGTGCTTCCAGTCTGCTCAGTTTTTGTTCAATCTTTTCTGATAACTCCTCAGAGCGCAGATTCAGGTCATGAAGCATTTTTGCGCAGTTCATCTCCATATAATACAAAGATGCTGCGTAAACAACCGTTTCCTGTTCTAGTTCTCTGATAATGATCTTCTTTTCGACCATCAGATTCATTAGCTGATCCTTGATAGGTTCCTGACTGATCTGCAGCAATTGTGAGGTTTTAAGTAATAAATCATGTTCCGGTAAGTATACGTGCCCCTCTCCTTGTGCCTGTAGCAAAACATGAAGAATTCCGGAGCGGATACGAAATTCTGAATCTACATGAATTCCCATTTTACCTGCAATCTCATCAGCGATTTTGAAGCCAACCCCCTGTAGATCTTCAGCAAGAACATAGGGATTCTCCTGTACAATCCGATAAGTGTCAAATTGATATTTCTGATAGATCTTCACAGCCAGCGAATATGAGATTCCATATTGCTGTAAAAACACCATTGCCTTTCGCATACCTTGCTTTTCTACCGCCTGAATTGCTATTTCACGCGCCTTTTTCTCACTAATTCCCTTTACTTCTGCCAGACGCTCCGGCTCTTCCTCTATGATGCGAAAGGTATCCTCTCCAAATTTCTTTACGATCCGACCGGCCAATGCGGGGCCGACTCCCACGATTGCACCTGATCCTAGATATCGTTCGATCGCACCACTATCCTCCGGTGTTTTGATTTCATATTCAGATATCGCAAACTGTTCTCCATACACTGCATGAGTGACACTTTCTCCAGAAGCCTCGATAAATTCTCCTTCATCGATAAATCTCAAAGTTCCGGTACATGCAATTTCCTCACCGTCAGATATGACGATCATAACCGTATATCCGTTCTCCGCATTTCTGTAAATGATATGATCCACATATCCCTTTATCACTTCCATGTCTGCTGCTAAGCCTCCTGATTAAAGAAAAAAACTGATTCAAACTGCTGTTGCACATTTGAATCAGTTTAAATATCCTTACAGATTGTAATTTCGTTTCATTTGCTCATAAAGCATTTGTGCTATTCCATAATTTCCTGTTTCTGAAGCATTTTTTGAATACTCCTGATATAGGTTGTCTTCGAAATAATCAGCCATTGTATTTGATGTTTTTTCCTGTGCCGGAACAATGGTCTTTTTCATGTTCTTAAATACCTGCTCAAGAAAATATGCCTCAAAGTCTTTACAGACATCCATCAATTCATCATCCGTCGCCTGAGATAAATCACCCTTTAATGTATGATTAAGCTTATTTGTAGCTGCATTTTCTTTTGCATTAAGATCCACCATACCTGCATTATATTTTGTATTGATATCCATGTGAGCACATCCTTTCTGCTACTGATCAGTATACTATCTACGTAACTGATTAGCCTGTCCCATCATTTCATCTGCTGCCTGTATTGCTTTTGAGTTCATCTCATATGCACGCTGAGCTACGATCAGATTGACCATTTCATCAGCGACCTGTACATTAGAGCCTTCTAAATATCCCTGTCTGACTTCACTCTTCTTCAGTGCTCCATTGGTTGCTTCATTCAATGCCGGCCCTGATGCTGCCGTAATCTGGAAGAAACTGTCTCCTACCTTTTCAAGTCCTGCAGGATTTTGGAACTGATACAGTCCAATCTGGGAATTTGCAATCGGCTGAAGATTATTATTTGCATCCGGATACATAACTCTGCCGTCTGCCGATACCTCAACCTTACCTGCCACATATCCTCCCGGAAGTGTGATCGGATTGCCTGCTGTATTTAAGACCGGATTACCGTCTGTAGTTGTCAGCGTGATCGCTCCTCCTACGCCAATTGCCCATGTAAAGTTACCATTTCTTGTATAGTTGGTTACGCCGCCTTCGCCTCTCACTGCAAAAAATCCCGAACCATTAATTGCAAATGCGGTATCACTTTCAGATGCAAGCAGAGAGCCTTGTGTAAATTGAGAAGTGATTGCTGAGTTTCTGACACCAAGTCCTACCTGTGCACTAATAGGTTTATTCTCACCGTTTGCAGTAGTAGTCCTCGTCTGCAATGTCTGATATAACAATGATTTAAATTCATTTGTTTCTGTTTTATAGCCGGTTGTATTTACATTTGCAAGATTATTTGCGATTGTATCAACGTTATTCTGTTGTGCAACCATACCTGTGGCTGCTGACCATAATGCTCTTACCATACTCTCACGCTCCTATTCAAAATCACACCTTACCTACCTGATTAACTGCTACCTCTATTGTAGAATCCATAGTCTGGACTATCTTCTGATTCGTTTCATATGCTCTTGTCACATTAATCATATCTACCATTTCCTGCACTACCTGTACATTAGATGCCTCTAAATATCCGGCACGTACACTGGCCTGTGATGGGATTTCTGTAGCGCCCTCAATTGGTTGGTAATAGTTTTCACCATATTTTTCGAGATAATTATAATCTTCAAAATCTGTGACTTGAATCTGCGCCACCTGCACATTGTTCTGATAAATGGCACCATTTCGTTCAACCTTCGCTTCCTGCAAAGGATTAAGATGAATGTGATTTCCATTTGTATCTAACAGAAAATCGCCATTTTTATTAACCAGATACCCATCTTTATCTAATGTATAAGAACCATCGCGCGTATACTTTGTAGATACATCTCCTGCCTTGCTGGTAAATTCAACGCTAAAAAAGCCTTCACCTGCTAACGCCAGATCAAATGGATTGTCTGTCGTGCGGAAAGCCCCCTGTGAATAATCGGTATATGTTTCCCCGATTTTTACACCCATATTCATGGATCCTAATTTCTTGGGAATGTTAAATTCTGATGTGTCTTTGATTTTATATGCCAGGACATCGGAAAAAGACTGCGATGTCGCACCCTCTTTCTTGTATCCTGTCGTAGAAGAATTGGCAAGATTATTCGTCAGAACATCTAACCTGTTTTGTTCATTTACCATTCCGGTATATGCTGTGTACAGACCTTTTACCATATTATCGCTCCTTTAACTGACTAGTTATTTAATATGGCACTTCCCTGTACCAGTTCAATCAGACACCGGTCTAATTGACATCATCCTTGTAACCGGCCAGGAACTCAACGAATTTTCCTGTTCCGATTGCTACAGCTGTCATAGGATCCTCTGCTGTCATGGTATTAATACCTGTTTTGTATGCGATCAGATCCTCTAAGCCTCTTAACAGACTACCACCGCCTGTCAGGACGATTCCTCTGTCTGCAATGTCTGCAGCAAGTTCAGGAGGAGTTTTCTCCAATACACCGTGAATTGCTTCCACGATCTGTGAAGTCGTCTCTTTTAATGCTTCTTCTGTCTCCTCGGATGTTACCTTTACCGTTCTCGGAAGACCGGTTACAAGATTACGTCCTCTTACATCTAGGCAGTCAACTTCCTGTCTCTTAAATGCTGCACCGATTTTTATCTTTAAATCTTCTGCTGTTCTCTCACCGATCAGCAGATTATGTTTCTTACGCATATAACGTACAATGGCTTCATCAAAATCATCACCAGCGATCTTAATGGATGTACTTACAACTGTTCCGCCTAAAGAAATAACTGCAATATCAGTTGTACCGCCACCGATATCCACGATCATATTTCCACATGGTTTACTGATATCGATTCCTGCTCCGATAGCTGCTGCGATCGGCTCTTCTATAATAGCAACCTCTCTGGCTCCTGCCTGATAAGTCGCATCCTCAACGGCTTTCTTCTCTACTTCTGTAACACCACTTGGCACGCAGACACTGATTCTTGGTTTACGAAAGGTCTTTTTACCAATGGCTTTTTGAATAAAGTACTTAAGCATTTTTTCAGTTACAGTATAATCAGAAATAACACCTTGGCGTAACGGTCTGACTGCTACAATGTTTCCGGGAGTCCTTCCCAGCATCAGACGCGCATCCTCGCCGATTGCCTTAATCCTGTTTGTATCTCTATCAAATGCAACAACAGAGGGTTCCTTCAAAACAACACCTTTTCCTCTGATGTAGACCAAAATGCTGGCTGTCCCCAAATCAATTCCTATATCTGTATAAACCATACTGTATATTCCCCTTTCAGATTCCTATGGTTATATCTTATCATTTCCAAAATGTACTAATATAAACATACATCTTTCATTATAACCGAAAACCACAGATTTTCAATGAAATTCTGACTATTTTTAGAAATAATTCATGATTTAAAAGGAGAATCTGAATATAAAATTTCCAATCTGTTAATGATATCGGTTATTTTACTTTAATTGTTTATAGTTTTGACTGTGATTTATTTTTTTCAAGGATTTTATCAATATAAATTCCGGTGTAGGATTGTTTATTCTTTGCGATCTGCTCCGGTGTTCCTGTCGCTATGACTGTTCCTCCTCCTTCTCCACCTTCTGGTCCCATATCGATAATATAATCCGCAGTTTTAATCACGTCCAGGTTGTGTTCAATGACAAGCACTGTATTTCCGCCCTCTGCAAGCTGCTGCAAAATCGTTACCAGCTTATGGACATCTGCAAAGTGAAGACCTGTCGTAGGCTCGTCCAGAATGTAAATGGTTTTGCCTGTACTTTTTTTACTGAGTTCAGTTGCCAGTTTGATTCTCTGCGCCTCACCACCTGATAAAGTCGTTGAAGGCTGACCTAGTTTTATATAGGACAATCCAACTTCATTTAACGTTACGATCTTTCTGTAAATAGATGGTATGTTCTTAAAGAATGGTACTGCTTCCTCGACTGTCATATCCAATATATCATAGATACTCTTTCCCTTATACTTTACATCCAGAGTGTCTCTGTTATAACGCTTTCCATGGCATACCTCACACGGTACAAATACATCCGGCAGGAAATGCATCTCGATTTTGAGGATACCATCTCCACTGCAGGCTTCACACCGTCCGCCTTTTATGTTGAAGCTGAAACGCCCCTTGTTATAGCCCTTTGCTTTTGCATCTGCAGTTGAGGCAAACAAATCTCTAATCTGGTCAAAAACACCTGTATATGTGGCAGGGTTAGAACGTGGAGTACGTCCAATCGGCGACTGATCAATGTTAATAATCTTGTCCAGCTGCTCAACCCCTTCTATTTTCTTATGTCGGCCTGCTATGGTTCTAGCTCTGTTCAGCTTTTTTGCCAAATATTTGTAAATAATTTCATTGACAAGCGAGCTTTTTCCTGAACCCGATACTCCGGTTACGCAGGTCATAATACCCAACGGTATTTTCACATTGACATCCTTCAGATTGTTTTCTGCAGCACCGGTTACTTTCAGCCATCCGGTCGGTTTCTTGCGTTTCACAGGTACAGGAATGCTGAGTTTTCCACTCAGATACTGGCCGGTAATTGATTCCGGATTCTGCATGATTTCCTCTGCAGTACCCTGTGCTATGATTCTGCCTCCATTTTCACCGGCACCGGGGCCAATGTCAATGATCTGATCAGCCGCAAACATCGTATCCTCATCATGTTCTACCACAATTAATGAGTTACCCAGATCACGTAAATGTTTCAGCGCACCTAACAGTTTATCATTATCTCTTTGATGCAGTCCGATACTTGGTTCATCAAGAATATATGCAACTCCGACTAACCCAGATCCGATCTGGGTAGCCAAACGTATTCTCTGTGCTTCTCCCCCTGATAAAGTGCTTGTATTCCTTGATAAAGTCAGATACTCCAGCCCCACATCAATAAGAAATCCGATCCGAGATCTGATCTCCTTAAGGATCTGATGTCCGATCAGTTCTTGCTGCGTAGTCAATGTCATTGCATTTAGAAAATCAAATAACTTATGAATCGACAACGATGTGATTTCATAAATATTTTTATGATCTACTGTAACAGCCAGTGATTCCTTTTTTAACCTCATACCATTACACTCTCTACAAGGTGTGATCCTCATAAAGGTCTCGTACTCCTGCTTTGTAATGTCAGATGCTGTCTCACGATATCGACGCTCAACGTTTCGTATAATTCCCTCAAACGCCACATCATAGATGCCTTCGCCACGCATTCCTTTATAGTATACTTTTACTACTTCCCCATCCGTTCCGTGAATCAAAATTCTTTGTATATTCTCCGAAAGCTTTTCAAACGGTGTCTCCAAACTAAATTTGTATCGCTTGGCTAAAGCCGCCAGTATGGCATACGTATAGCTTGAAGGATCCGTACATGACTGCCAGCCGTTTACTGCGATCGCACCCTCTGCAATGCTTAAAGATGGATCCGGTATGATCAGATCCTTATCAAACTCCATTTTATAGCCCAGACCACTGCAGACCGGACATGCTCCAAACGGATTATTAAAAGAAAAGATTCTAGGCTCTATTTCATCAATGCTTATGTTACATTCCGGACATGAAAAGCTCTGGCTAAAAAGCATTGGCTCCTGATCTGCCACATCTACCTGTAAAAGTCCATCTGATAAATGCAGTACACTTTCAATGGAATCAGTTAGTCTTTTTAAAATGGTATCCTTGACAATCAGTCGATCAACGACTACTTCAATTGTATGCTTCAAGTTTTTATCAAGTTTAATTTCTTCATTCAATTCATATATGTTACCATCTACACGGACACGAACATAACCACTTTTCTTTGCACGTTCAAAAATTTTAACATGCTCACCTTTTCTTCCTCTGACAACAGGTGCTAGCAACTGTATCTTCGTCCCTTCTGGCAGCTTCATAATCACATCAGCCATCTGGTCAACTGTCTGTTTCTTGATCTCTCTGCCACAGTTTGGACAATGTGGCGTTCCTATTCGCGCATAAAGAAGACGGAAATAATCATAAATTTCCGTAACAGTACCTACAGTAGAACGAGGATTTCGATTTGTGGATTTCTGATCGATTGATATTGCAGGTGGAAGTCCTTCTATATTCTCAACCTCTGGTTTTTCCATTTGTCCAAGAAATTGTCTGGCATAAGAAGATAAGGATTCCATATATCTTCTTTGTCCTTCTGCATAAATGGTATCAAACGCCAGCGATGATTTACCGGAACCACTCAAACCTGTCATTACAACAAATTCATTTCTGGGAATATCAATATCAACTCCCTTTAAATTATGTTCACAGGCTCCACGTATTTTAATATAATGCTTTTTTTCATATTGATTGATCTCAGTCTTCATATACTACCTCAAATTCATCTATCATAAACATCTCATTTGTTTCACTATTGACGGCAATCAGCTCCATCTTTCCCTCTGCCATATAACGTCTTTGAATGTTAACAGAAAAATACTGACGTCCTGCCTCTTTACTTGCACGTTCCAATTCACAGAAGTTACATTCCAGATATACTTCACCGACATGTGCATATACCTGATACATTTCCTTCGGATATTTTGTGTCCAAAATACCATCAAGTCTCACGATATTTGTTGCATCATCCTGTTTCATGACAAGCTTGTGATCTTTTACAGCAGCACCAATCGTGGTAATCAAAGAATAATCCAGCTTCTGATTTGTCATAACTGCAGAAGGATCATATGGTGGTTCATAGTAATAATCCTTAAAATCTGCCAGTAATGGCATTTCACTGGAAATACTGCGCTCTGCAGTTTCGAAAATAACGACATCCGGAAAAAATAGATTCACATAGTTTTGCAGATAGTCATAATTCTGACGATGCACAAAGTAAACTTCTTTAAAACGATTGTTATAATACTTCTGATAATTTCCAAAATAGCTGTCCACAAATACAAGCAGAATCTCTCCATTGACCGCATCCGGATTTGTATAATGGGAATAAAAAGTCAAGGTTTCACCCTGCAGAAATTTAGAAAGATACTCAGTTGCATCCGTACTATGGTCATCCTTCAGACTATATACCGGAACTTCCTCTTCAATAGGAAATTTGGCTATATCCAGAGAATCTACTTTTACAAATTCTAAATTATAACTATCCTCAGTTAATTTCGGAACATCATCAAACCAACTCTGCATCTCTTCATCGATCAGTTTATGGGCTGTCATTGCTCCGAATTCATTCCAATGTGTTGCATCATATTTTTTATTGTATATAACCTGATCTTTTTTTGCCTCAAAAAGGGCATCTGTAGGAATGATATAGTTAACATCGGTCTTTTCAAGCTTTGACCTAAGATAATCGATGACACTTTCGCGCTCTTGATTTACATGAATACTTGTCGGAAAGTATTCACTATAAATTGTCTTTTTATCCGGACATAAAAAATAAAGGAACCGTATATCCTTACTATCTAGATACGCCTGTGTCTGTGACAGAAATTCCGTGAAATCATCCAGCATCTGCTTGTCTGTATTTAAATGCTGATATGCTGCAATATAGTCCTTGTCCTTATAGAAAATATGACCATCTTGGCCATACATAAACAGAGGATGAACCATAACAGTAAATAATTTGTCATTCAAGTCTATATATGTATTTATGGCAAATTCCCTAAATCCTATTCGATCATCGATATATGCTTCGATCTTATCGCGATTTTCCAGCTTCCAAGTGATGCCTGGCCATTCTGTCAGTGTTTTATTATCAATTTCGGATATCTGCATTTTTTTTGTATTGATCAGTATTGCCGGAACAGAAATAATCAGCATAAAAAGAAGGCAGAATATCATGTTCCACACTTTATTTTTCATAGTTTGTTACTGTTCCTCCTAAAATCTGAAGTAAATAAATGGGTTATACGTATTGTTCATGATAAACATCATACTAATCAACAATACTCCCGTTAATAGAAGTCTCCTTGTGATGACGATCGGATTTTGCGGTTCCAATGTCGGAAGCTCATTAAGAATGGCTCCTGCTTTTCCCTTTAATATTGTCTTCCATGGAATAGCAGCCAAAATTGCGATCACTAATAAGAAAATCAATTTATTATCCAGATAGTATCTGGTAGAAAAAGCGGTGTATGACGGATTATGTGCGTGGAACATAACAGCTATATAGGATAATGCATCTTCCAGCAAAACAACCTTAAACAATACCCAGCCGAGCATGACAACAAGCATCGTATAAATCCATTTAAGGAATCCCGGTATCTTAAATTTAAAGGAAATGCGACCTGATAATCGTTCCAGAATAGAGAAAAGACCATGCCACAGTCCCCATATCAAAAAGCCCCATGCTGCACCATGCCAGATACCTGTGGCAATAAATACAATCAGGAGATTCAGATATGTACGTAATTCTCCTTTACGATTTCCTCCCAATGGAATATATAAATAATCCCTAAACCACGATGACAAAGAAATATGCCAGCGTCGCCAGAATTCTCTGACTGATTTTGAGATATACGGATAGTCGAAGTTTTCATTAAAATGGAATCCAAACATTTTTCCAAGTCCGATCGCCATATCTGAATAACCAGAAAAATCATAATAAATCTGCAGTGTATAACACAAAGCTCCAAGCCATGCTGTCGCTGTTCCCATCATAGTATAGTCACTGCCAAAAATCTTATCTGATACCTCTCCAATTGAATTTGCCAGAATTGCCTTTTTACCGAGTCCAATGATAAAACGTTCCACACCTGCTGCAAAAAGAGACGTGCTTAATGTTCGTTTTTTTAGTGACTCCTTAATTGCATCATAACGCACGATCGGTCCGGCAACCAGTTGTGGAAACATAGAAATATAGAGTGCCAGATTAATCGGATTTTTCTGCACATATTCTTGCTGATCACCATTTGCATCAAGCTTTCCATCCTCGCGATACACATCAATCACATATGACAAACCTTGAAAGGTATAAAATGAAATCCCTATCGGAAGTACGATTTCCGGCAAGGTAAGATTCGAATGTAGAAACTCATTAACAATTTCAATCGTAAATACATAATACTTGAAATAGAATAAGATTCCCAGATTATACAGAATAGACAGGATTACTATCAGTCTTCTGCACAGTATTCCTTTATCATTTACTTTATGTAATATTATTCCAAATAAATAATTGCCCACAATAGATGCCAGCATAATCAAAACATACTTGGGTTCTCCCCATGCATAAAATAGCATACTCGCAGCCAGAAGGAATATATTTCTAAACCGATTTGGAAGTATATAATAAACTAAAATTACAACCGGCAGAAAAAAACAAATAAAGATTGTCGAACTAAAAACCATACTATTTCTCCGATGCTCTCATTTTCTCAACTGTCCATTTTTCGACCACAACCTGTCTTTGCTTCTTACCACGTTTCATTAAGCTAAAGACTTGTTTCAAATACTCGATCGTTACCTTAGAAGACAACTTTGATTCTCCTGCAGGACGAGCCTGAAATTTATAAGGTATTTCTACAACACTCTGGTATGTGCCCAATGCAAGAACTTCGATCAGAATTTTCCATCCGATCGGTTCCAGCTTACAGTCATTTGCAATTACTTCCCGGCGAAACATAAACAGACCACTTGTCGGATCTGTGATCTTATGCAGGCACGGAAGCAGAATTTTTCCAATATATCGTGCCACTCCGGATACAATTTTTCTATATAACCCTAAGCCCCCATCAGAGCCTCCGGGAATAAAACGACTCGGAACACAGAAATCCACACCTGTTTCCAATACATAATACATGGAACGCAGGATTTTTGGCGGATGCTGCAGATCGGCATCCATAACAGCGATATAATCACCTGTAGCAAGTGAAAATCCTTTTAATACAGCAGTTGCAAGTCCTGTTTCATCTGTCCTGTGTTCTAGACGGACTCTGCTGTTTTCTTTCATCAGACCTCTGATAACATCTGGTGTCTGATCTTTACTGTCATCTACAAATATAATCTCATAATCAATATTTTTTAATGCATAATCCACTTGATTAAGTAAGTTCCCTACATTTTCAGCTTCATTAAATGTAGGTACAACAATTGATAATTTTCCCATCTTTTTCCCCCATATCATAAAAGAATGACCACTATTTTTCAAGCTCCAGTAACTGTTGCTTAAGTGTAATCATTTTGTCTCTTAGCTCAGCAGCGGCTTCGAAATTCAGATCTGCAGCAGCCTGTTTCATTTTCTTGGAAACATCCTGAATCAGTTTTTCCAGTTCTTTTCGATCCATTGATTCCGGATCCTTCTCAAAGCTGGCTTCTTTGGCAGCAATTTCTTTTGATACACTGATCAGATCGCGGACAGCTTTCTTAATCGTCGAAGGAGTAATATGATGCTCTTCATTGTATTTCTGCTGTATTTCTCTTCTTCGATTTGTTTCTTCAATGGCGCGCCTCATTGAATCTGTCATCTGATTTGCATACATGATGACACGCCCCTCTGCATTACGTGCTGCACGGCCTACTGTCTGTATCAATGATGTTTCTGATCGTAAGAATCCCTCCTTATCAGCATCTAGTATGACAACCAGTGCTATTTCCGGAATGTCCAGACCTTCTCGTAAAAGGTTAATGCCGACCAATACATCAAACACATCCAGACGCATGTCACGGATGATTTGTGCACGCTCAAGTGTATCAATATCCGAATGCAGATATTTCACTCTGATACCAACTTCTCTGATGTAATCTGTCAGATCCTCAGCCATTCTTTTGGTAAGAGTCGTAAGCATAACCTTATGCTTTTTGGCTACTTCCTTATTGATTTCTGCAATCAAATCATCGATCTGTCCTTCGGTCGGTCGGACCGATATCATAGGATCCAGCAGTCCGGTCGGACGTATGATCTGCTCAGTACGCATCAGCTCATGTTCACCCTCATATACCGATGGTGTGGCTGACACAAACATCATTTGGTCTATTTTACTCTCAAACTCTTCAAAATTCAAGGGGCGATTGTCTTTTGCCGATGGCAGTCGGAATCCATAATCCACCAGTGTGTTCTTTCTTGCCCTATCACCAGAGTACATACCACGTATCTGAGGAATCGTAATATGTGATTCATCCACGATAATCAGATAATCATCTGGAAAATAGTTCATCAACGTATAAGGAGTCTCTCCCTCTGCAGTTCCATTCATATGTCTGGAATAATTTTCGATACCGGAGCAAAATCCGGTTTCCCGCAACATCTCGATATCAAAGTTTGTACGTTCTGCAATTCTTTGAGCTTCTAATAGTTTTCCTTCTCCTTTGAAAAACTGAACACGCTCTTCCAGTTCTTCTTCTATGGTTTTTGCCGCACGGTTTATTTTTTCCTGAGGTACTACATAATGAGACGCCGGGAATATAGATAAATGAGATAAAATTGATTTCACCTGACCGGTCATAACATCGATTTCCGAGATCCTGTCGATTTCATCACCAAAAAACTCTATTCTGACTGCGACATCACCCTCCCATGCCGGGAATACCTCGACTACATCACCTCTTACGCGGAATGTGCCTCTATGAAAGTCCATTTCATTACGGTCATATCTGATTCCGATTAACTCCCGGATCACTTCATCGCGGTCTTTTACCATTCCAGGACGCAGAGATACGATCATATTCATATAATCAGATGGACTTCCGATTCCATAGATACAAGATACGCTGGATACAACAATGACATCTCTTCGTTCACTCAATGACGCTGTTGCAGATAGTCTGAGTTTATCAATTTCATCATTAATCGAGGAATCTTTTTCAATATATGTGTCGGAGGATGGAATATATGCCTCAGGCTGATAATAATCATAGTAAGATACAAAGTACTCCACGGCATTATTAGGAAAAAACTCCTTAAATTCACTATATAACTGGCCTGCCAGTGTTTTATTGTGGGCAATGATGAGCGTCGGCTTATTTAATTGCTCGATGACGTTAGCCATTGTAAATGTTTTTCCTGAGCCGGTTACACCCAGTAACGTCTGAAACTGATTGCCCTCTTTAAAGCCATTTACCAGCTGCTTGATTGCCTCTGGCTGATCACCCGTTGGTTTATATTCTGATACCAGTTCGAATCGATCCATATCATTTCCTCATTTTTAATTATTGATTTAACAGTTCCATTGCCTGATTCAATTGGTTATCGGTTTTATCTTTTAGATAAGCATCGGCGTCAAATTCCAATTCGATATCCGGCTTAATACCTATACCATGAATGTCGCCACCTTTTGGTGTGAAGTATTTAGATACTGTAAGCTTGACAGCAGAAGAATCATCTAATGGTAAGACCTGCTGCACGATTCCCTTTCCAAATGTTGTCGTACCCAACAGCTTTCCTGTGTCATAGTCCTTGATACAGCCCGCCAGGATTTCAGCTGCACTGGCTGAATTACCATTCACAAGTACAATCACGGGTATATCAACCGATTTCTTAACTTCTGATCTATATTCTCTCTTTTTTCCATTCTTATCTTCTGTATAAACGATCAGATCATCTGTTGCAAAATTTCCTGCAATATCCACTACAACATTCAGATTTCCACCCGGATTATCCCTTAGATCAAGGATCATTGACTCCATTCCTTGTTCTTTAAGGTCTGAAAGTGCCTCTTCAAACTGTGAAGTTGTGACATCATCAAACTCTGATATTGCAATATATCCTGTCTTGTCATCTTTCATTTCATGTGAAACAGTTGGCGCCTCAATTGTTCTTCGCTCCAGCTCAAAAGCAAGGATCTCCTTTTCATTTTGACGAGCGATCCCTAGTGTAACTTTTGTTCCTTCTGGTCCCTTTACGGTAGATGCAACCGCAGCTGAATCCATTCCTGTTGTATCCTCACCGTCAATGCTTACGATGATATCATCTGCCTGTAGTCCGACCTCTTCTGCCGGAGATCCTGGCATAGGTTTCACAATGTAAACTCTGCCTGTGTCTGGGTTTTCATTCAAATAGGCCCCAATACCAACATACGTACCAGATGAACTTTCCATTAAATCATCAAATTCTTCTTTTGTATAGTAAACAGAATACGGATCCCCAAGACCATTTACATATCCTGCATAGATTCCCTCAACCAACGCTTCGTTATCGACTTCATCTTTATAGTATAATTCAATTGCACGCTGCAGTACATCAAGCTTATTTTTAACAGCACTCCACTTGATTTCACCACCCTCTACACCAGTAGCGTTTGAAGTGCTAAGCGTTCCTGTCGCCAATGTATAAATACTCCAGCTTAATATGAT
>JAAYYM010000203.1 GCA_012515365.1 Clostridia bacterium | reverse complement strand
CAAGGATACGATTGAGAAGGTTATCAGCAAGGGGAGTACACCTGCAGGAATGCACCTTTCCATCATTGTAAATGAAATTTTGGATTTTTTGCAGATAGAGCCGGGACAACAGGGACTGGATGCAACACTGGGATATGGTGGACATACGGGTAAGATGTTGGAACAGTTAAAGGGGCAAGGGCATATATATGCCTTGGATGTAGACCCGATAGAAATTGTAAAAACCAAAAAACGTTTAGAAGAAAAAGGCTTCGGAGAGGATATTCTGACAATTTGTCAGACAAACTTTGCCAATATTGATGAAATTGCGGATGAGTACGGAAAGTTTGACTTTGTTCTGGCAGACCTTGGCGTGAGTTCTATGCAGATTGATAATCCTGAACGTGGATTTACTTATAAGTACGATGGACCTTTAGACCTTCGTTTAAATCCGGAAGCGGGTATATCTGCGGCTGAACGCCTTATGGAAATTACGCAGGAAGAGTTTGTGGGAATGATGGTTGAAAATTCCGACGAGCCTTTTGCAGAAGAAATAGCAAGAGAAGTTTTTGGCTTAAAGAAAAAAGGTACACCGGTCAAAACCACATTTGATTTGAAAAATGCAATTGAAAAGGCACTTGTTAAAGTGCCTGAAAAAGAGAAAAAGCTGGCAGTAAAAAAATCTTGTCAAAGAGTATTTCAGGCGTTGCGGATTGATGTGAACAGTGAGTTTGAAGTACTGTATGCATTTCTTGATAAACTTCCGCATATATTAAATCCGGGTGGACGTGTAGCGATACTTACATTTCATTCAGGAGAAGACAGACTTGTAAAACGTATTTTTAAAGAGATGAAATCAGAGGGAATTTACGCGGATGTATCCAAGGATGTAATACGTCCGACTCCGGAAGAATGTGCCCGCAATCCCCGCGCAGCATCTACGAAGATGCGGTGGGCAGTGAAATCTTGATTTTGTTCTAAATAAAAAACAGAATTCAAGAGCTTTCTTTCTTGAAACTTGCAAATAACAGGTGTATAATACAACCGTTTGGTTTATACATGAAAACGAATAATATGAAAGTATATGAAACATAAGACAAGGAGGACTTTCGACATGAGTGAAAGCACAAAGAAGTCTGGTGGCTGGCGTACAAACAAATGGGTTCGTGCGGCTATTCCAGCATTATTACTTCACTGTAGTATTGGTACAGTTTATTGTTGGTCTATTTTCAGCCAGGAAATCGCAGACTACATTGGTTTTTCTAAGGGCGCAACAGAATGGGCATTCAGTTTTGCTATTTTCTTCTTAGGTATGTCTGCCGCATTCCTTGGTAACGTTGTAGAAAAAGATATACATAAATCTTCTTTAATTGCTACTATCTGTTTTGCAGGTGGTATGGCAGGTACAGGTTTCTTCATTTTCTATGGTGGAAATCATCCAAAGAGCTTGGTGGCATTAATTGGTATTTATATCTGCTACGGTTTAATTATGGGTATCGGTTTAGGTACAGGTTATCTTTCTCCTGTTAAAACACTTATGCTTTGGTTTGCAGATAGAAAAGGTCTTGCAACAGGTCTCGCAGTAGCAGGCTTTGGTGCTGCAAAAGCTATCGCAAGCCCGATTATGCAGTCCTTATTAGCAAACTTAGGTGATGGCGGTATCTATAAGATGTTCTATATCCTTGCAGCAGTTTACTTTGTAATGATGTTTGTAGGACACTTATTACTCAAAAAACCTGAAGGATGGCATGAACCTTCCGGCGATGAAAAATCCCAGAGCGCATGGGCTGTTATTAAGACAAGACCAATTTCTAACTACATTGGTATTTGGTTAATGTTCTATATTAACATTACATGTGGTCTTGCATTGATTTCTCAGGAAAAGATGATTGTAAAATGTATCGGTCTGGCAGGTGCTGTAGGTGTTGTTTCTACAATTTCCGCTATCTTTAATGCAGGTGGCCGTCTGGGATTATCT
>JAAYYM010000202.1 GCA_012515365.1 Clostridia bacterium | reverse complement strand
TCTACAGTGTTCGGTTCAGCTGTAACTATGGTAACCGGTAACGCTGTTGCAATGGTATTTGTCGGCTTTGCTCTTGCTCGTGGCGGTCTCAGACTGTTCCGCTCAGTCATTCACGTTGGCAGATAATGCCATTCTAACACACACATCTATTAAAAAAATAAAAGGGCAGGGGGCAGCTGCTCAAAGTCCTCGTTCTTTTTTCCTCCTGACCTTGGTCAGGAGGTTTTTTGTTTTGAAGAAATTTATTGTTGTTTTCCCTTTCATTTTATCTTTGCTTTTTTCTTTTGTTGTTCCTTTGCGTTCTAATGCTGCCTTACAGACTGATTCTGAAGGTTATCTATATCTTTATACTGGTACTGATGTTCCTTATTTGCAATTTTTCTTTGATGTTAATTCTTCGGGAAAACGTTGCACAATGTACTGGTATGATAATTATTTACAACCTGATGATTTTATTGTAACTGTAGATAATGGCTCTTATTGGATTAAGTCAAAGTCTTCTACACTTTCTTTTACTGCCGGTTTTTATAATATTGGTGTTACTGATTCTGATGATGTTGATTTTGATTCTTCTTACAAAACTCAGATTTCTGATATTGAAATAGATGCTTCTGGAGTGCTTAATCTTTATAGATATTCTTCTGGTGCTCCTGATCATCATGAAGCTTCACCTTGTTTTAGTGTTAATGTTTCTGATAATAATCTTCATGGTATTAGTTCATCTCTTTTTGAATTTGCTGGTTTTGATGATAGTCTTCATTTAGATGTTGTTTTCAATCCTCCTTTGACAGGTGATGTCGATCGTTCTGTTACTTCCAGCGCAGCTCACTTGAATTTGCCGGAAGGGGAGAACGCCCCTCCGAGCTTTTATGATGAATCATCATTTATCTCTGAATCATTTAGTATGTATGTTACTAATAATAGCAGAACTGCTGTTCAGGTGTTTTTTGCTATTGTTCCTCATGATGATCATGTTACTTTTGCTGATGTTGGTGATACTGATCTTGGACTTGTTGGTTGCACTTATGACTATGCTTCTCCGGTTTATGTTTGGTGGGACAATAACTGGAATATTATGTTTGATCAAACTCCAGCTCAGTCCGGTCAAGCTATTGAGCATTACTATACTTATACTACTTCCAAAAATTTTTCTCCTTGTCCATGGCATTATCTTTCAGCTGGTTCAAGCTTTTCACAGTCTTTTAAATGGTCTGAAATGGATTTAGAGAAAAATTCTCAGTATGATGTTTTTGTTTTTGCTGTTGCTTGTCCTTATGATGTTCCGAGTAGGCAGTTTATTTATCCTAATGATGATAATTATATTGATTCTTCGGAAATAGAACTTGTTTATAATAGCACTTTTAAGGCTGTTAATCCCGTTCCTTTTGATTCTCAATCTGGTGGTAATCATGTTCTTTGGCATAATAATGCCGGTTATGTAGATTCTGCTTGGACTTCTCTCGGTCATTTGGATTCTAACGGTCAGACTGTCATTGAGAATCGTGATATTAATCACTTTAATCGTGCTCGTTCTGAGCTCACTGGCGAAGCTTGGGAAGGTGTTCATGATTCTTATGAATCTACTATTCAAGCTAATAAAGAAAAAGCTAATTTTTCTTCTCTTCTAACTCAATCAAAAAGCTATTTTGCTTTTGTTGTTGCTATTTTTAATATGTTTCCTTCCTATGTTTCCTATGCTTTTTGTTTTGGTTTTTGGGCTTTAATTCTTTTTGCATTTCTAAGGAGGTTGTAGTATGGATGATATTTTAAGTGGTCTTCTCGGTATTGTTCAGGATATATTGAGTACTGCTTTTGACGGTCTTTTTAGTATCATTTATCATTTTATTTTTAATGTTTCTTCCGGTTCTTTTTCTGTAACCGGCGAAAATATTTTTTCTTCTATCTCTGATCATATCTCTATTTCAAATCCTTCTTTTGATTCTGTTTTCTTTGTTGTAGGCTTTGGATTCTTCATTTTCATTCTTAAACATGCTATCACTTTTGTTTGTGATGTTATTGATTTTTTCTAAAGTTTACCGTCCAGCAAGTATACAAAGGAGTGTGATCTATGAATAATATTAAGCTTGTTATTGATTTCTGTGTTCGTTTACTTAATACACGGATTTCATTTCCGCCCTACTCGTTTACCTTTATGCAAGTTTTTTTAGCAACGTTTATTCTTGCTATTGCTTTTATGTTTTTACGTAAATTGTTATCTTAGGAGGTTTTATTATGTTTGATTTAATGATTCTTTTGTTTATTTCAGCTTTATTTATGATTATTTTCATTGCTTATGATTCTATAAAAGCAAAGAAAAAAGATAAGAAAGGAGATAAAGACAATGGGTGCTCTCGTAGGTAGTATTCTTTATTTATATTTTATCTCTCTTATAATATCTATGTTTGCTGCTCTTTTTCGTTTTCTCTTAGACGTTAAGAAATGGCATGACATTGAAGAGCCTGTTCATATTACTCCCTCTCAGTTTGAAGCTGATCTAATGTCTTCCGAGGATGATGGAAAGGAGGTTGATCCTGATGGAGAACGCTCAGAACATAATTCACCAATTGTTTTTTGATCTCGGTGTTAACCTCGATTATGTGCCTACTCAAAAATATGAAGCTTTTACCATGTGTCTTCAGTTTGTAGCTGCTCTTTGGTTTCTTCACTGGTTTTGTAAATGGCTTTGGTCATTGGTTAAAGATATGATGTTTGGAGGTCGATGATGTGTGTTTAGGTTCAAACTCCTTTTACAGAATATACGTCTTTTTCCGTCGTTTGCGTTCTATCTGTTCTATGATTTTTTGGTATACGTCTTCTACAGAAAGAATCGTCTTTTTTACGGTTGGGGTATTCATCTTTTTACTGGTAAGTTTGGTCAAGGTAAAACGTCATTAATGGTTATTAAGGCTTATGAGCTTTGTGAGAAGTATCCTCAGCTTAACGTTGTTACTAATCTTAAATTGACAAATTTTCCGGAACATACAAGAATACTGCCTTTGAATACTGCTCATGATATTTTAAATGCTCCGAAAAATAGTCTTGTTCTTATTGATGAAATAGGTACTATCTTTAACTCTCGTGATTTTTCAAGCGGAAAAAAAGCTGTTCCTAAACCTGTTTTTCAGCATTTATCTCAGTGCCGTCATAGACACATGATGATTATGGGTACTGTTCAGCGGTTTAACCTCTTGGATAAACAAATAAGAGATATTTCCGCTACTGTTACTGAGTGTTCTGCTTCTCTTCCTCATCCGTTTTCTCGAAAATTGACTGCTATTTGCTTTGATATAAGTGAGTATGAAGCTTGGGTTCAGAATCCTATGTATCAGCCTCGTGTATATGATTGCTATGTTAAAATTCAATCTGAGAAATACCGTCATTTATATGATACTATGGAAATGGTTTCCG
>JAAYYM010000201.1 GCA_012515365.1 Clostridia bacterium | reverse complement strand
TATATTGGCTTTTACTTTATTTTCATAGCCTGAATAGGTATGTACTACATACCAGTTTGCCTCTGCCATAAAATCATCCTTTCAATTCACTCGATTCGCCCTGTAAAACAATCGATTCACCTGAAACACCGTGCCTGTTTTACAATTTTACAATGAAATCAATACCAAATTGAAGAATAGTATCAATCAATGTGATAATTAATCCGAGCACAATAGAAATAGACACAACAGCAATCGTCTGCTTTGTGATCGTCTTCTTATCGGTCCACATGATTTTGTTAAACTCGGACTTAAGGCCCTTAAACCAGCTTTTCTTTTGGGGTGCTGCTTCGGAACCGTTTTTGCTGACAGCTTCGCTCATCATTGTCACCTCTAACCTCTGTTTGCACACGATCTATTTATAAACCGGTACTGTTATTTTGTTTCCTTATGCATCGTATGAGTCTTACAGAATCTACAATATTTCTTTGTTTCCATTCTGTCCGGATGCAATTTTTTGTCCTTTGTAGTATCATAGTTACGTTGTTTGCACTCTGTACATGCAAGTGTAATTCTTGTACGCATAATATTCCACCTCCGCGCGAGCAATAATTCATTCTATATAGGTTCTATATAGGTGCGATTCAGCTCAATTTTAGGCATAAAAAAAAGAGCTGTTTCCTATCTCGTTAAACTACTATAACACACTGTCCCCGCCAGCGTCAACCGATTTTCTTACTTTTTGTAAAGGTTTTTATCAAGGGGCTTGCATTTTTCCCCGAAAAGCGTTATGATATACGTATAAAAGTAGGATTTTTTGCCCACGCATATATACTGTAAAAGTTTTACAGTATCCAACGGAATTGATTCTGTTGTGATTGCATTGATAATGATTATCATATGCATATGTGATTTCAAGGATGAAAGGAGGGGCAGTCATGGCAAATATAGCCGCTCTTAATACAGTCTATAACCATTATCTAACTACGTATGCGCCTAAGAGTACTACATCTCAGTATGATACTCATAAGAAGAGCGAACTGCGGAGTGTTTACAATTCCATTGTCAAACTGAATAAAGAATCCCCTCTGTATCTGTTCGAGCCGAATGAATCGACTCAGGCATTTGCTGTTTGTATGAAGGAAAATGCAAGAGAACTGAAAAATATCATTTCCTCATTATCCAGTGGTGAAAGTCAGGAGCTTCTGAATAAGAAAGCAGTTTCCTCCAGTGATGAATCAATCGTCAGCGCCTCTTATATCGGAAATGTAGATGACAATGATGATTTTCCCACCTTAGAAATAGAAGTAAAGGCACTGGCTCAAAATCAAATAAACAAAGGAACCTATTTACCGGCAAACGAATTAGGGCTTGAGCCAAACACCTATTCCTTTGATATTCATGTTCGTGATTTGGATTATGAGTTCCAGTTTAATGTAAATACCGGAGACACTAATAAAGGACTCCAGGAAAAACTTGCACGGCTTATCAACAAATCCAATATCGGAGTAGCAGCCTCTGTCCTTGAAAATGAAGAGGGCGGTTTCGCATTGCAGATTTCTTCTTCCGAAACAGGACTTCGTGAAAATGAAACTATTAATTTCAGCATATCAGACAACCATACAAGCAAAGCTTCCGGTACAGTTTCCTATTTCGGCATCGGAAATACGACACAACATCCGGGCAATGCCAGTTTTATCTTGAATGGTGAAGAGCGCAGCACCTATTCAAACGAATTTACGATTGATAAGACCTTTCAGTTGTCCTTAAACGGTATCAGCGAAGAAGGTAACAGTACGACTATCGGATTAAAGACCGACCTTGAATCCTTTACCGAAAACATCAGTCATTTGATTCAGGGTTACAATTCTTTTCTGCAGAAAGCCTCCGAATACATAGAATCGCAGCCGCACACAGGGCGACTGCTCGATGAAATGAATCATATTTCATTTGCTTACAAAAACAATCTTGATTCCATCGGACTCACGGTACAATCCGACGGTTCTATTGATTTGGATAAAAATCTGTTATTACAGACTGCACAGGAAGAAGATGCTCTTTCAAGATTCAATACAATAAAGAGCTTCACCGGCTCTGTGCTCAATAAAACAAATCAAGTCTCATTGAATCCGATGCACTATGCCGAAAAGACAATCGTTGCATATAAGAATCCTGGCAAATCATATCCAAGCCCTTATGTGACCAGCAATTACAGCGGTATGATGTTTAACAGCTACTGCTGATTGTCCCTTCGTTTTCAGCAATATAGTGCTGATATCTCCTGAAATTCATTCAGGAACGGCAGAATTCCGCTATCAATTGCAGTTGCAATGTGCGCATCATCTTTTGCAATCAGCGCTTCGCTAAGTTGCAATACATCCCGATTAATGACATCTTTATCAATCAGCACTTTCTCTTCATTAATCAAGGACATCGTTCCGTTAAACACTTCAATCACCCAGTTCAGACCATTGATGATCTGCGCTAAAAATGCC
>JAAYYM010000200.1 GCA_012515365.1 Clostridia bacterium | reverse complement strand
TCGAGATCTGAACCTGGTCCATTGATGAACGTTTCTCAGTTTTCTGCGTTTTAGATGTTTTATTCGAGTTATAAATCTGATTAATTTGATTGTATGCCTCTATACGCATGGTAACGCCTCCTTTCATTCCTTACTAATATTATCGGACGTTTTACTGACTTCTTTAGCTAAATCTTAATATATTTTATTTTTCTTGAGGAATTTTCAGGAATATATTATGATAGAGTAATAAAAGCTCTCTTTTACATTTTTGCGAAAAATATGCAAAAATACACACGAATCAGGAGGATGAGGCGTAGTATGGAAGAAAAACAGAATGGAACAGAAATAATGAATAAGGGTAAAAACACAGCAGTTACCGCAGCAATCATTGGAGTTTCTTTGATTATCTGCACGATTATCATGATGATCAGTCTCATCTCATACAAGAAACAGTCAAACAGTAACGGAATCACGGCCACCGGATCTGCAAGCTGTGATTTTGAATCTGATCTGATTGTGTGGAGAGGAAGTTTTTCTGCTTATGGCGAAACGACCACCTCTGCTTATAATACGATCAAGCGTGATGCAGAAAAAATCAAAGAATATCTGGTAGACAATGGGATCAGCGAAGAAGAAATGGTATTTAGTTCAGTGAACATCAGCAAACACTTTATTTCAAACTACAACGATGAGGGTAATTATGTCGGTGATGAACAGGATGGCTACGATCTGTATCAGAATGTCATTATCACATCAACTGATATTGATAAGGTCGAAAAGATTTCCAGAGATATCACTGCTCTGATCCAATCGGGTGTTGAATTCACATCTGAGTCACCGGAGTACTACTATACAAAGCTTGATGAATTAAAGCTTTCTTTGATCGAGGATGCAACAGCGAATGCCAAAGAGCGTATCGATATCATGGCAGATGCCTCCGGAAGCCGTATCGGTACTTTAGTCAATGCAAACCTTGGTATCTTCCAGATCACGGCACAGAATTCTGCATCAGAAGATTACAGCTATGGCGGTACTTTTAATACAAGCTCTCGTTACAAAACGGCGACTATCACCGTAAAGCTCAATTATACATCTAAATAGAGGATCAAATCTTATGACAACAGCATATTATCATTCATCCATCGGACCTATATGCATAGAATCAGAGCATGACAGGATTACTGCTCTTTACTTAGATAAACAGGCATCGCTTACAAAAGCAATGCCTGTTCTTTATCATGACTCATTGATTCAGCAGGCATTCAGCCAGCTTGACGAATATTTTAGTGGTAACCGATTTGCATTTGATTTGCCACTTGCCCCAAAAGGAACTGAATTTCAAAAAAGGGTATGGGATGCATTATTAAACATCCCCTATGGAAAAACATGCTCTTATGGCGATATCGCGGGACAGATCGGACAACCACAGGCTTCGCGTGCTGTAGGTGGTGCTTGTCACCGTAATCCAATCATGATCATCATTCCCTGTCACCGGGTAGTCGGAGCCAATGGCTCTATGGGTGGCTTCGGAGCCGGACTCTTTGTCAAGGAGTCTCTGCTTGATCTGGAAGCTCATCATGTGATTCATTCAGAATCTTCTTTTCGCTGAACTCTTTTGAAAGTATAAATAATCCAAACACAATTCCATTCAGTAAAAGAGCCAATGGCAGATCACTCCATGCCATCTGCTGATTTTTAAGTACATCTGCAGAATTATTTCCTGACAAGACCGGAATCAGATTATTATTCAGAAAATGCAGGATGACCGGTACCCAGATATTATTTGTTTTCATATACGCATAGGCAAAAAAGATACCAAGTGTAATGCATGTGATCTGCTGTGATACTGCAGCTACTAAGCCTGCATCAGGACTGTAGTAAAAAAAATCTACCGGCAGATGCCATAGTCCCCATACGAT
>JAAYYM010000199.1 GCA_012515365.1 Clostridia bacterium | reverse complement strand
TGTTACAAGCAAATCATAACCTTTCAGCACATGGAGATAATAATAAGCCGCAAATGTTAAGTAAGACTTTCCACATCCGAAATCTAAAATTCTAAGCTGTCGTCCTTTAGGTAACGATGGGATAATATCATCAATAAACTCTAAAAAACGATTAATCTGTCTGAATTTATCATATTTGGAATTTACAATTTTGCCTTCTTTCGTCTGTACTCCCAAATCCACCAGAAATGGCACTACCGTTCCGGGCTCCAGCAAATACTTTTTCTCTCGATTATGCAAAAGAACCGGGGCTGCTTCTTTCCGTGCTTGGGAACGTTTAATAGTCATTTTCCCTTTTTTACTTACAAGTACTGTCACAGTTCCCTCGACATTTTCCAAAAGCATCTGTTTAAAATCATTCTGTATCAAATCAAGCACCTGTGTAATCACTTGCTCTTTACTATGATTTGTATGTAATACTTTTGTCCCAACGTAAGATGTCTTCTGATATTCCAGCTCCTTTTTCAGCATGACCGGTCTGATTTTAATCTTCTTTGCCGATACGTCATCAGAAGTTCTCGGATTGCTAAGCACAATTTGATATAATTTTTCATTTATCAGTTCATTCAGCAGTTTTTCTAATTCCATTTGATTTATCTCTTTATCTGTTCATCATTTATGGATTTCATACAATCATGCAAAATCTATCCATCTTCTATCTTAAAGGTATTTTCCAAAAACCTCAACAGGTTTTATTGTTTTGTGATGGTTATGTCTCCTTCGATATATTTCATGACATAACAGAATTTGCACCATATCCTCTATCCATACCCATTTTTCTTCTGAAATAATTTCCTTATTCCGTTGTGCTTCTTTCCGGAGAATTGCCAAAATATTTTCTACCAGGCGATACATCTGCCATTTACACGGATACTCATCATAAATCAGACTTCCGTCATAATCAATTTTGTCTAATACGTTTGCAATTCTTTTTTGGTACTTTTTTGCTTCCGTCGGATACATTTGCTGGAGATATTCCAAATCTCTCATCATAGTATCTTCTTCCTGTGCATATATTGGAAGAGGATAAGTCATATAAAATGGTAATATTGGTTTATTCATAAAAAAACACCTTTACTGCTTTGTTTATCTTATGCAGTAAAGGTGTTTGTTGACTCTTTATTTTGTTACCTGTATTCTCGTTATGGCACGGCGCAGAGATATTTCTGCTCTCTTCAAATCGAGATCGTCACTTCCTGACTGAATACGTTCTTCCGCACGTGCTTTTGCTTCTTCAGCTCTGTGCTCGTCAATTTCATGAGGCCATTCGATAATTTCTGCTAAAATGGTTACTCTGTCTCCGAGGATTTCTGCAAAGCCTGCATGCAACGCCGCTACCTTTGTTTCTTCCTCAAGAGTGATTGTTAATACTCCGGGGCTAATCAGCACTGTCATTGGAATATGATCCTTCAAGATACCGATTTCACCTTCGGTTGTATTAAACTCAACCATCTGTACATCGCCTTCATAAAAGGTTCTGTCAGGCGTAATGATTCTTAAGGTAAAATCTCTTTCATTTGCCATAATGTCACCTCTTATTTCACGCGGGCAAGTACATCATCAATTGTACCTGCACTCAAGAAATAACTTTCAGGAATATCATCATGTTTACCTTCCAGAATTTCCTTAAAGCCACGGATTGTTTCGCTGATTGGTACATATTTACCTTCCATACCTGTAAACTGAACAGCTACGAAGAATGGCTGGGATAAGAATCTCTGAATCTTTCTTGCTCTGGATACTACAAGTTTATCTTCTTCGGAAAGCTCATCCATACCAAGAATAGCAATGATATCCTGTAATTCTTTATATTTCTGTAAAATTTCCTGTACGCCACGTGCAACATTGTAATGTTCTTCACCAACAATTCTTGGGTCCAGAATTCTGGATGTAGAATCAAGTGGGTCTACCGCCGGGTAAATACCAAGCTCTGCGATAGATCTGGAAAGAACTGTTGTCGCATCAAGATGTGCAAATGTTGTAGCCGGAGCCGGGTCAGTTAAGTCGTCCGCAGGAACGTATACAGCCTGTACGGATGTAATGGAAC
>JAAYYM010000198.1 GCA_012515365.1 Clostridia bacterium | reverse complement strand
AGGCGCGGATAATGTGTTTAAATTAGATAAATGGAAGAATGCAGATCAAATTTTTAAAAATACGAACTTTTTAATTGCGGAGAGAGATCATATTTCACATTCAGCAGTTTATCTTCAGATGGATTATTACAGACTGATCTACAAAGCAAAGTTTGATTTTCTGGATACACCATCCATTGATATTTCATCTAATTTGATACGTGATTATATTTCCAATGAAAAATCGATTCATTATATGGTAAAGCAGGATGTAGAAGATTACATTAGGAAAAATGGACTTTACAGAATCGTACAACAACGTTAATAAGGATGTGATCAGATGTTGACCAAGACACTTCATATAGATAAAGGTCAGATTTGTAAAAAGCTTAAGAGATCTCTGGATAAAAGACGATATACGCATACAATTGGCGTTTCCTATACTGCTGCGGCATTGGCCATGTGTTATGATACCGATATTGAAAAAGCAGAAATCGCAGGATTGCTTCATGACTGTGCGAAATGTATGGATGATAAGGAAACACTGGAATTATGTGATAAGCACAGAATTAGTATTACAGATGTGGAACGCAGAAATCCATTCTTGCTTCATGCAAAACTATGTGCATTTTTTGCCATGCAGAATTATGGAATCAAGGATAAGGAAATCATTAGTGCCATTATCAATCATACCACGGGACATCCCGAAATGACACTACTTGAAAAAATTGTATTTGTAGCGGATTATATAGAGCCTAATCGTAAGAAAGCCCCAAATTTATCTTCAATCAGACATCTTGCATTTATAAATTTGGATCAGGCATTATTGCATATTCTGGAAGATACATTAGGATATTTAAAAAGTATAGACAGTGAAATTGATGAAATGACGCAGAAGACATATGAATATTATCAGGAAAAATTAAATGGCTTCCATGATACGAATGTGAATAATTGAAAGGAATTATATAAGATGGAAATAAAAGAAACAGTAGATCTAATCGTAAATGCATTAGAAGATAAGAAGGCAGAAGATATCAAAGTTTTGGATATCAGTCAGATTAGTGTGATGGCAGACTATTTTGTAATCGCAAGCGGTAATAATAAGAATCAGATTCAAGCTATGACGGATGAAATAGAAGAGAAGCTTCATAAGGAAGGCGTTGCCTTAAAACAAATTGAAGGATATCAAAATGCAAATTGGGTACTAATGGATTATTCGGATATTATCGTACACATATTTGACCAGGAAAGTCGCCAGTTTTATGATCTTGAACGCATTTGGAAAGATAGTAAGCTCAAGCTGAATCGATCATAAAATGATTCATTTATAATAAAGTATTATAAGTGATAGTTTGATATAATGTTAAAAATGATATATGTGAAAAAGATAAAAGTGCCGCTTTCAATTGATACAATTAGTTAGCAGCACTTTTATCTTTAGTTTCAAAATTCTATTAATCTTAAAAATAAATCTATTTAAATAATCTTAATACGCCATAAACCTTTCCGAGAATTTCACATTGTTCAACGATAATAGGATCCATAGTATCATTTTCTGGCTGTAAACGGAAATGTCCACCCTCTTTATAGAAAGTCTTAACAGTAGCAGAATCTTCAACTAATGCAACTATTATTTCTCCATTTTTTGCTGTATTACATTTTTCAACAAAAATCATATCGCCATTAAAAATACCAACATTAATCATGCTGTCACCTTTTATTTTTAATATAAATGACTCAGCATTTGGAGCAAGCTCAACCGGAAGAGGGAAGAAGCCCTCTATATTCTCCTGAGCCAGAATCGGCATGCCAGCAGCAACAGTGCCAATCATTGGGATACTCGTCATTTCATGACGAACCATCTGAAAACTGTCGTCAATGATTTCTATTGCTCTTGGTTTTGTCGGATCACGTCTGATATATCCATTCTTCTCCAATGTTTCTAAGTGAGAATGAACCGAAGATGTTGATTTCAGATGAACTGCCTCACATATTTCACGTACAGCAGGTGGATAGCCCCTTTCTAATATTTCAGCCTTAATATATTCCAAGATCTCTGCTTGTTTAGCAGTAATTTTTCCGTATGCCATCTGTTTCCTCCTTTTATGATAGAACTAATCTATATGGATAGTATATCATACAAAAATCAAAAACACAAACATATATTCCAAATATTTGTTCGATTTTTTTGATGAAATAGTATTGACACAGAACAATTGTTCTGATATAGTGATTAAAGAACGAACGTTCGTAACATTTGTTCGATATACATGTCAGGGGGAATCGGTTATGTATTATAGTGTTCAGGATCGAGATAAAAAGAATCGTAATAAAAACAGAATAAAAATTGTTTATATTAAGAGGTTGATACTGTCAGCTATTCTGATGTCAGCAATCATTATCAGCAGCATTTTGTT
>JAAYYM010000197.1 GCA_012515365.1 Clostridia bacterium | reverse complement strand
TTAAACTCATTGGTATAACTTCTGTTTTTATTAGTATTATTAGACATAATCATTCTCCTTAGGTTATTCTCGTAAGTCTATTATACATTGTTTTTATCTTACGACAACTATCCTAACACATAGGGGAGGCGTTCAATATGAAATTAGAGAAAATGAGAAAACGAGGACAAAGCAGTTTGTACAGCACATTTTTGTGGATGACATTATTTCCTCTGATCATATTGGGCGCAGTTATTATCGGATATAATACATATGCTTTTTCTGAAGGCATGCAGACACAGATGCGTGAACGGTTAAAAAACATTGCGTCAGCTGTATTGATTACTTACGATGAAGCCTATCCGGGTGATTATGACATTGAGATGGAATCAGAGGATAAGATGCTCCTCAAAAAAGGTGATACGATCATCAGCGGTCGTTACGAAATCATGGATAAAATGAAAAAAGAAACAGGTGTCGATATCACCATTTTCTTTTATGATCTTCGTATGCTGACGACTTTGCGTGATGATGAGGGCAGAAGATTTACAGGAACAGCCACAAACATTATGATTTCCAATAAGATGTGGAAAGAAAAGAAGGAGCGCTTCTATAGTAATGTTGAGGTTGACGGAAAGGGCTATTATGCTTACTATGGTCCTATTTTTAACCGTGAGGGAACCTGTATCGGAATGATTGCAACAGCAACTTCTTCACAGAGCGTGAAGGATTTGGTTTTTGGTGCTGCGTTTAGAAATATTGTCATTACTCTGTTGACCTTATTGGTGACAGGATATGTCATCATTCGTTACAGTGCCAATATTATTTTAGATATCAAGAGAATTATGACCTTTATGAAGGGAATAAAAAAAGAAAACTTTTCTATTGAACTTGACTCACATGTATTGATCAGAGATGATGAGATCGGAGATATGGGGCGTTTTATGATTCATGTACGTGATTCACTGCAGCAGGTCGTAGAACTGGATCCACTGACAGGTCTTTACAATAGACGGGCAGGAGGAAAACGCCTGAGTGTAACGAAAGAGAAAGCGTTGCAAAATGGATTTGACTATACGATTACTCTAGGAGACATCGATTTCTTCAAGCGGGTAAATGATGAGTATGGTCATGAGGCGGGTGACGTTGTACTAAAAAAAGTGGCAAGTCTGCTTAAGGAAGGGCTAAAAGGAAAAGGTTTTGTAGTCAGATGGGGTGGAGAAGAATTCCTGGCTGTGTTTGAGAAACGAGATGCGCAGACTGCATATGTAATTTTAGATGAACTGATTCATAAGATACGAGAGACCAGAATTGAATATAATAATCAGACGATCATGATTACGATGTCCTTTGGCGTTGCAGTATGCAACAACTATGATGACGTTGCTTTTCAAATCAATGAGGCAGACGAAAAGTTGTATTATGCCAAAGAACATGGCAGAAACCGTGTTGTTCTGAACGTAGAAAATGCAGAAGAACCAGAAATTTTAGAAAAAATAGAAACTACTGAAGTAATAGAAGAGAATGAGGTGTGTGTGAATGGAGAACAAGACGATAGCAGTGAATCCAATTCTTAATGGATTTTATCCGGATCCATCAATTTGTCGCGTAGGCGAATTTTATTATTTAGTTAATTCAAGTTTTGTATATTTTCCGGGAATCCCGATTTTTAAGAGCAGGGATTTGTCACATTGGACGCAGATAGGGCATGTGCTAGACAGAAATTCGCAGGTTCCACTTACTTGTACAAGCCATTCGGAGGGGATATATGCACCGACAATCCGCTATAACAACGGCACCTTTTACATTATTACAACTAATGTATCAGTGAAAAGAGATGTGGGTTCCAATCGGATTACCAGTGGTAATTTTATTGTTACAGCAAAGGATCCGGCAGGTCCATGGTCAGAACCGTTTTATCTGGGAGAAGATGCGCCGGGCATTGATCCAAGTCTCTTTTTTGATGATGATGGAAGATGCTATTACATAGGGACAAGACCCAATCCCTCAGGAGTCAGATACAATGGAGACTGGGAAATCTGGATACAAGAGCTTGATTTGGCAACGATGAAGCTGACTGGTGAGAGCAAAGCTGTATGGAAGGGTGCTATGCGAGATGTGATTTGGCCTGAGGGACCTCATCTATACAAAAAGGATGGGTACTATTATGTCATGCATGCAGAGGGTGGTACCGGACCGGAACACTGTGTTGCAATTGCAAGAAGTAAGGATTTATGGGGGACTTATGAAGGCAATCCGTGTAATCCAATCCTGACACACCGCCATTTAGGAAAAGAGTATATGCCGCGTTATGTAGGACATGGCGATCTGGTAGAAACCCCAAATGGTGACTGGTATATGGTTATGCTGGGCTCCAGAGCTTATGAAGGATATACTGCACTTGGTCGTGAAACATTTTTGGCAAATGTTATCTGGGAAAATGACTGGCCTGTTGTTAATCCGGGCGAAGGACGTCTTAGCGAGACATTGGAAGTGAAGCTTTCACCATGTCATGAAATGCCACTGAATAAGTCTTATCAGTTTCATCAAGAGCCTCTGCCATATGAATTTGTTATGCTTAGAAATCCAGATGAAAAGCTATATGACATAGATGCAAAAGCCGGAACGTTAACGCTTCCACTTAAACCTGAGACGCTGGAGGACTTGGCTACACCTGCCTATATCGGAGTCCGTCAGTATGGATATGATTATAGTGTCGATACTGCATTTTCATTTACACCTGTAAATGAAAAGGAAGCAGCCGGATTGGCAATTCTGCAGAGCAATCAGTATCATTTATGTATAGAGTGTGTGAAAAAAGGTGATACATGGATTTGTCAGGTACTCCATGTAAAAGCTGAAAGCAACATTGGATCAATCACCGGAGATGCTGTGACTAAACCACTATGTCGTGAAACTGTAGCATCAAAAGAATTAGGAAAAGTATCAGATACAAATCAGTTATTTCTTAAGCTGATCTGCCATGGACAGCATGTGTGTATTTATGCTGCTGCAGGAACAGCGGATTATGTGCTTGTAGGGGAAAATATTGCAATCTGTGATCTGAGCACGGAAGTCGCAGGAGGATTTGTAGGCAATACGATCGGAATGTATGCCACATCAAAAGGGGAAAGAACTGATAACTGTGCTGTTTTTAAGCATTTTCAATATCAGGATCTCACACCATAAAGGAGTTAGGTTTGCACAATTATAAAATGATACTTCAATACGAAGGAACCCGTTATCAGGGATGGCAGCGTCAAGATACAACCAATAATACGATACAGGGAAAGCTTGAAGATATTCTTAAAAAAATGACAGGTACTTCGGTCAAAATCCATGGCAGCGGAAGAACAGATGCAGGTGTTCATGCGAAAGCACAGGTCGCTAATTTTCACTTAGAAGAGGCTTATGAGCCTTACAAATTAATGGATTATTTGAATCAATATCTGCCGGAGGATATCCGTGTAATTGAACTCGAAGAAGTTCCGGAGCGTTTTCACAGCAGATTAATTGCCAAAGAAAAGATCTATACTTATCGGATCGATCAGAGTAAGGTGGCGGATGTATTTTTAAGAAGGTACAGTTATCACATTGATCAGAAGCTGGATTTAGAGGAAATGAAAAAGGCAGCGAATCAGTTACTTGGAACGCATGATTTTAAGGCGTTTTGTTCAAACCGTCGTATGAAAAAATCCACCATCCGGACCATTTATCAGATTTCCATAGAGCAGGAAGGCTCCATTTTAAAACTTACGTATCGAGGGAATGGCTTTCTGTATCATATGGTAAGACTGTTGACGGGAACCCTTCTTGAAGTAGGATTAGGAAAACGAAGTGCATCTAGTATTCCTTCCATCATTGAATCAAGAGAGCGTGAGAATGCAGGTACATTGGCACCGGCACAGGGATTGATTTTAGAACAGGTAATTTATTAGTTGGCAGTAATACGAAGGTATTATGAAAGAGTCATCTGCCAAAATCATGTTGACGCCGATTTTATTTAGTGCTATGATTACTTCAATCAAGATGTTGAGAGGTTATTTTATGAAAACACTTTTATTTGCAACAGCAGCATACTTTTTCTTTTACTTTTTCGGCTTTAGAAGCACAAACGAAAAGGTGATTTTTGCTGCGGAAAAAATAAAGTGATTAATGATAGCATTGATACATTAAGCCTTGCAGTGAAATTCACTGTAAGGCTTTTTTTATTCGAAAAAGGAGGAAAAGAATATGATCATTGTTTTAAAACAGGGTGTTGATGAAAATCAGAAAATACATCTAGAGGAATGGCTTAGGGGACAGGGAATGACCGTCCATACATCGGAGGGAGAATTCTGTTCGGTATTAGGTCTGATCGGAGATACAGGAAAAATCGATGTGGATTTATTAGAGGGTATGGAAATCGTAGAGTCAGTAAAGCGTGTCAGCGATCCGTACAAAAGCGCAAATCGCAAATTTCATCCAGAAGATACAGTGCTTCAGATTGGTGATTTAAAGCTGGGACATGGAAATTTTCAAATTATTGCAGGACCTTGTTCCGTAGAGTCGCCGGAACAGATTAAGGAAGTGGCTGAAGCGGTAAAAGCAGCTGGAGCTACGATTTTGCGCGGTGGAGCATACAAGCCGAGAACGTCACCATATGATTTTCAAGGACTTCGTTCAGAGGGGCTGGAATTATTGCTGGGGGCAAAGAAAGAAACAGGGATGCCAATTATCACAGAAATTATGAATGTCAATCATTTGCCACAGTTTGAAGATGTCGATATCATTCAAGTTGGAGCCAGAAACATGCAAAATCATGAGATGTTGAAAGAGCTTGGTAAAATTCGAAAACCTATTTTATTAAAAAGGGGACTGGCAAATACTTTGAAAGAATTACTGATGAGCGCTGAGTATATCATGGCAGGTGGAAATGAAGAAGTAATTTTGTGCGAGCGAGGAATCAGAACATTTGAAACTTATACAAGAAACACGCTGGATCTTTCAGCGATACCGGCACTTAGAGAAATGACACATCTGCCAATCGTCATTGATCCAAGTCATGCGACAGGAATCGCCAGAATGGTAGAACCTATGGCACTGGCGGCTACGGCAGCAGGAGCTGACGGACTGATGATTGAGGTTCATAATAATCCGGCAAAAGCATTATGTGATGGAGCGCAGTCATTGACTCCGGAGCAGTTTAAACATCTTACAGAGAAGGTCAATAAAATCAGAATGGCACTGGCATAAGGAAACCAATCAAAAGAATAGAATAATTACAATTAGGAGGAAATGAAAATGGAAGCAAATGATACAAAAAATAAAATGGATGAATTGGATGAGCAGATCGTAGAGCTGATCAAACAAAAAATGAATATGAGCAGAGAAATGATTGAAGAGCAAAAGGAGAAACAGAGCTTTGATACAAGTGAGTCAGACAAGCAGAAGAAGCTGCTTGAAATCATGGAGCAGACAGATGAAAATCTGAGAAACTATGTATATATGATGTATTCTTTCATTGCAGATGTCAGTCATACTTATGAGCGAAGTCTGCTTCATCCATCAAGTGCATTGGTTGAAAAGATCAGTAAAGCAATTGAAAACACGCAAAAAGAATTTCCGTCATATGGAATTGTGGCATGTCAGGGTGTAGAAGGGGCGTTTTCACAACATGCATGTGAAAAAATATTTGAAATCCCGAACATTATGTACTTTAATCATTTCGAGGGAGTGTTCTCCGCGATTGATAAGGGACTTTGTCAGTACGGTGTCCTTCCGGTTGAAAACAGTACAGCCGGATCAGTAAATGCCATCTATGATTTGATGATGAAATATCACTTCTGTATTGTAAAATCAATACGATTAAAGGTTGACCATTGCTTGTTGGCACCAAAGGGAGTTGATTTAAATAACATCAAAGAAATTGTCACACATGAGCAGGCAATTGGTCAGTGTTCTGACTTCATTAAAGAGCTGGGTGATGTGAAGGTGACGCCATTTGAAAACACGGCAGCAGCTGCAAAATACGTAACTCAGTCAGGTAGAAAAGATATCGCAGCGATTGCATCACATGACTGTGCATCACTATACGGTTTAGAGGTGATTGAAGAAAATATACAAAATAGTGAACATAATTATACACGTTTTATTTGTATATCAAAGAAACTGGAAATCTATCCGGGTGCAGATAGAACCAGTATCATGATGACAATCGGACACAAGCCGGGAGCTCTGTATAAAATATTATCCAGATTTTATGCGTTGGGTATTAATCTGGTCAAGCTGGAAAGCCGTCCGATTCCAAACAGAGATTTTGAATTCATGTTTTATTTCGATATAGAAACCTCTGTATACTCACAGCGATTCACACAGCTGATCTGTGAATTGAATGAAATGAGTGAACAGTTTAGCTATTTAGGAAGTTATTTGGAACTAGTATGATCAAAAAAAATGTGATAGAATGAAGCGTGGTGACGGACTATATGAATGAGGGGGAGCTATGAATCGAATTTTATTTTGTGGAGATCTGATTGTTGGAGACCAACCGGTTTTGTTTGGCTTCGGGCTTGACAGTATTTGGTCAAAACGTGGATATTGCAGTATTTTTGAAGAAGTAAAAGAAAAATTTGAAGAAGCCGATTATGTGGTTGGTAATCTGGAATGTGTTGTAAAGGAACGAAATGTGTCAGATGGAGTCAGTGAGTGGTCTATGTGCTGTGACCGCAATCTGATCAATGCTCTGGTTACTAATCATATCAATGTTGTTTCGGTGGCAAATAACCACACGATGGATTACGGCATAGAATGCTTTGATGCCATGGTGAAGCTGCTTGTGGAATCTGGGACAAAGGTAATCGGACTTAGAGAAAAACCATATGAGATTCTTGATGTTGAAGGTAAGAAGATCGCATTAATCGGGGCTTCTTATGTAGGAAAGTATAACAAAGAGAAAACAGGATTTTTCTATTCTCCGACAAAAGAGGAATGGAAGAACTTAGTGAAAGATTTGGCTGACTGTGACTACAAGATTGCATATGTGCATTGGGGCAATGCGTTTATCAGTCTGCCGACACAGGATCAGCTGGATCAGGCAAAGGAGATTACTGAGTCTGGAATTGACTGTATCATCGGTCATCACCCTCATATCCTGCAGCCCTCTTATTTGGTTAATGATAAGCCGGTTGTATTTAGTCTGGGTAATTTTGTATCAGATTATTGGCAGGAGCGATTAAGAAAAACAAATTATGTGGAATTACAATATCAGCCTGAAAAACCGAAGTTTTATACCAATGCCTGTATGATTAATAAGGAAGGTGCACCTACACTTCTTTCAAATGTGACCGAGATGGTATGCGCAACAGATTTAAAGACATCGGACAAAAAAGTGGTTTTTAAGAACAGGAAAATCATGCGAAGAGAGTATCTGATACGTGTGATTAGTAATTTCTGGAGATACAAAAAGAAGTCAAAATTTATCAAATGGGCATGGGATCGTGCGGTCTATATCGTGAAGTATCAGAGACAGGAAAAAGAAAATCCTAATATCCTATATG
>JAAYYM010000024.1 GCA_012515365.1 Clostridia bacterium | reverse complement strand
TGTGTATTTTTTCTCGTCTGGAGCGATAAATGGTTTTTGTTCCGGTATATATCTGGTAATAAGAGGGAATTGTCTTATAATTTCACTTCTTTCAACAGCAAAAATTGAACAGAATTTATCGTTTGCATCCATTACCTGTTGGTCTTTTCCAACAATGACCATCGGGATTTCATGATATTGAAATATTTCTAGTGATCTGTCAAATTCCGTATGAGCAGAAATTAAATCCGATAGATAAGATTCATGTTCTTTTTTTAATGATGCTTGCTCTTCAGTTAATTTCTGTAATTCACCTTGGATAGAGTGTATTTCTTGATTGGCATTTGTAATTGATTCTGCATCTTTTTGGATGCGTTCTAATAAGGCAATAAACTTCTCTGGTACTGTTGGGAAATCTCCGTCTTTATATGAAGAGATTTTTGCAATTATCTCCTCGAGATTTTCATCATGAGTTATGATTTCTTTTTGCTTTGCCTCCTCTGAGTTAATCGTGAAAAGTCCTTTTCTACCAGTATATTCGTGTTCCCGTTGCATTCTTATTGCCCTCCGGTTATCCATCCATCAATAATTTTTGATGCTTGTGTAAATCCTGGCACCGCCGGATCATCGGGAGCCAGAGTTATCAGAGGAATTCCCTGTTTTATAGATCGAGATATTTCCTTGCCTTCTGCCACCAATACCACTTCAGGAATATCAATCCGAACGCGACTTTCAAGTTGGTTACGTATTTCTTGTAATGAACTCATTTTTGTTTCAATGTTCATGTTGAAAAAAGAAGCTAATCTCGAAATGAAAGAATCAGAATTTTCTTTTGATTCCATCCACCTGTTTAATATAGCCATTCCTATGTGGATTTTAATTCCTAATACATCTTTAATATCCGAAATAACAAGATTTAGGTGGTCATACCCTGCGATAGCAAATATATCTGAAGAAAAGACTATCACTGATTTATCAGATGCAATCATTCCATTCATGAGAAATTGTCCAAGAAATGGGGGAGTATCAATAAGAATATGATCATATTTCATTTTTAGTGGGGTAATTCCATGAGAAAGAATGTGATATCGTTCTGGATTTTGATAAAGGATCGATTCTGCACCAACTAAATCCAGGTGAGATGGAATCAAATCAATACCGGAAACGGTTTTAATGATGTATTCTGAAAGAGGAATTGAATTTTTTTTATCCGAACATTGTTGTAAATAATAATGATAAATATTTTTATAAACCGATTCTGGATAAACACCAAGACCAAGTGTTGCGTTAGCCTGGGGATCTGTATCTACGATTAATACTGATCTTCCCATATTCTTTAATATTCCTCCAATTTGCAAGCACGAGGTTGTTTTTCCAGTTCCACCCTTATGGTGGATAAATGCTGTTGTAGTAATAAGATTCCCCTTTCTAATTACATTAATCAGGATATTTCTATAAATAAATAATGGTTTATCGCGATTGAGTTATACCACTTATCTAGGTTATACACTTTTCACTAAATACATCTATGATATACTGAGAGGGAGAGTGCGGCCGACGGTAACGTATTTACGTAGCTGAGGAAAGTCCCCCCACCATCCGGGTACGCAGCCCTGATTATCAGGGGTGGTGAGAATCACGGCTATGGACCAGAAACGATACGGAGTGTCTGGAGTTATGATGCATGTCTGCTGAACTGCGAAGGTCACAACCGATGAAACGGCGAATCCCTGCGGGTGCAAATCGAAACAGGGCATATAGATAACTCGGAATCTGCCCGGGTTCGGTGCTAAGCTGAATGCCGCAATGAACAGAAGGGGGCTTACTCCTCCCACTCATCTATCTATTGTATCGTAAGATTCAGGTAGCTGTCAATCCTTATTGCTATATATGCTATCTGACTCCGGATGGACTGGACGCAAGTTTTTACAGGAAACCCTGTACCGCGATTCACATATAAAAGTTGAAGAGGAACCAAAAACCCGCGTATGTGGTGTTTGTGAACCAAACCAGACTCTCATTCCCTTACCGGAAATTAATAAAATAGCTGTTGATCCTGTAATTTTATGGGATGCTCTTGATGATCGCCAGACAATACGTACCTATTCTGATGAAGAGATGCATAAATGGGAGTTATCACTTCTCCTTCACTATACTCAGGGTGTCAGAGAGAAAAAAAATGGTTCTCATTTCAGAACTGTGCCTTCAGCTGGCGCATTGCACCCATTTGAAACACGCATTATTGTAAACAGAGTCAGTGGACTTGAGCCAGGCATATACCGATATCTTCCTCTTGACCATGCTCTCGTTCATGAAGAATGCCATTCTGGAGATCATCAGTCTTTATGCCATGTGTGCAAAAACCCGAACCTGATTTCATCATCAGCTATATCATTTATATGGACTGCAGTTCCGGAGAGGATGATCTGGAAATTCGGACCTCGTGGGTGGAGATATCTGTTTATAGAGGCGGGTCATATTTGTCAAAATTTATATGTAGCGTGTGCTGCCCTGTCACTTGGAGTATGTGCGATTGGATCGTACAATGATGATGACATAAATTGTATCCTGGGTATTGATGGAGATAGTGAATTTTGTATCTATCTTGCGTCAGTTGGAAAAATAAAATAAGGAATTATTGTCCTGGAGGACGAATTGCGATTCCTCTTTTTGTGAGGTACTCTTTTACTTCTGCAACTGTCATCTCTCCATAGTGAAATACGCTGGCAGCAAGAGCAGCATCCGCTTTTCCATTAACAAAACCATCATAAAAATGTTCCATCGTTCCAACACCTCCGGAAGCGATAACCGGAATACCCACTGCATTAGATATTGTCGCGGTGATAGGGATATCAAATCCTTCTTTCGTTCCGTCCGTTTCCATTGAAGTAAGCAAAATTTCTCCGGCTCCACGATTTTCTGCTTCTTTTGCCCAAGCGATGGCATCTATTCCGGTCGGTTTTGAACCTCCATGTGTCACAACTTCATACCAGCAAGATGTGCCATCTGGAAGAAGAACGGGCGTTTTATCTGATTCCATCTGAGTTCTTCGTTTCACATCAATTGCTACAACAATACATTGTGTCCCGAAGGAAGTTGATGCTTCTGAAATTAGAGAGGGATTTTGAACTGCACTGGTATTCATCGAGACTTTATCTGCACCTGCTCGAAGTGTTTTTTGAACATCGTCAAGTGTGCGGATCCCTCCTCCAACGGTGAGTGGAAGAAAGAGTTCATCAGCTGCTCGTTGAATTACTTCAAGAATCATTCCTCTGTTCTCCTTAGATGCAGTGATATCCAGAAAAACAACCTCATCAGCGCCTTGTTTATTATACCTACAGGCAAGTTCTACCGGATCACCAGCATCCCGAAGTCCTAGAAAATTTGTTCCTTTGACTACACGTCCATCTTTTATATCCAGACAAGGAATTATTCTCCGGGTAAGAGTCATATATGTAATTCCTTTCTCACAATACCTGAAGAGGATTATGGAAAGAAGATTTATGATTGCCCGATAAACACTTATGGAAAATTTTTATAATAGTATCAGATCTTTAGAGGTAAATATGGAATCTGGGGAATTAAAAATCGAATGGGCAAGACAATACATGCCTGTCCTGAATGCAATATCTGAACGATTTAAGAAAGAAAAACCGTTTGCTGGAAAAGTCATTGGTATGGCCCTGCATGTGGAGGCAAAAACAGCAAATTTAGTAAAAACCCTTGCAGATGGGGGTGCAATAGTTCATATCACAGGATGTAATCCGCTTTCAACACAGGATGATGTATCCGCTGCTTTAAGTAGAGTTCCGAATGTTTTTTGCTATGCAAAGCGCGGTTGCTCTGTTGATGAATACTATAAAGCGATTGACACCGTTCTCGATGCAAAACCAGTCATCACTATAGATGATGGAATGGATTTAATTCACCGTCTTCATACAGTCCGTACTGATGTTTTGCAACAGGTAATCGGGGGTTGTGAAGAAACCACTACAGGTATTCACAGGCTTCGTGCAATGGCCTCCGAGGGAAAACTAAAATTTCCGGTCATCGCTGTGAATGATACTCCAATGAAACACTACTTTGATAATGTTCATGGAACCGGAGAAAGTGCTCTTACTGCCATTATGGCAACTACAAATTCATTGATTGCTGGTAAATGGATTGTTGTTGCTGGGTTTGGTTTTTGTGGAAGAGGACTTGCACGAAAAGCATCAGCTTTAGGAGCAAAAGTTATTGTTACAGAGATTGATCCACGAAGGGCTCTTGAAGCACATATGGAAGGATTCCATGTCATGTCAATGAGTCAAGCAGCTTCAATTGGTGATATATTTATTACAACGACAGGGAACCGGGATGTTATAACCGGAGATCACATGTCTGTAATGAAATCTGGTGTTATTCTCTCAAATGCCGGACATTTCAATATTGAGATTGATGGGATCTGGCTATCTTCACATGCTGACAGAATTGAGGAACGGGAAGGTATTCATTCATACCATTTCGGCGGAAAAGTGATTCATCTTCTTGCAGAGGGCAGACTTGTCAATCTGGCAGTTCCAAAAGGGATGGGACATCCTATTGAAGTGATGGATCTCTCTTTCGCATTACAAGCTCTCAGCACTGAGTATCTTGCATTACATTACTCAGACCTCAAACCAGATGTACATCAGGTACCTGATGAGATTGACCGCACAGTTGCGTCCTATAAACTTTCTTCATTGAATCTGTCAATAGATTCACTATCACATGACCAGCAGGAATATATGAGCAGCTGGGATCACGGAACTTAATTTTTTAATGAACAAATCTTCCTTTAATTGAAGCAGCAATTTTTGTATCCAAGTTTGCTGCCTTCTGGAAACATAAAAACGCCTCTCTTTTTAATCCGGCATCTTCTAATATTACCCCTTTATTCAGAAGAGCTCCCACATGTTTTGGATTTATTTTTAAGGTTTTATCATAACACTGTAAAGCATCTTTATGCCTGACAAGATCGGTGTAAATAAGTCCCATATGATACCACGCAGATGCAAATGTGGGATCAACACCGGTGGCTTTCGTAAATGATTCAAGTGCTTCAAAATATTGTTCGAGCTGACGATGGATCAAGCCTTTATTGAAGTATGCTTTAATATGGTATTTATCCAGTTCGATTACTTTATTATATGATTGTAGTGCATTCTCGTAGTTTTTTGATTTATGAAGGATTAATCCTCGGTTAAACCATGCTTCTATTTTTTTTGGATTTATAGTTATTACATAATCGTAATAATCAAGGGTGTCATCATGTCGTTTTAATTT
>JAAYYM010000023.1 GCA_012515365.1 Clostridia bacterium | reverse complement strand
TGACCGTACATAAATATCTGGCTGGTCATCTTGGCGGTGAACAGCAGCTAGGTGCGCAGATTGAGCATAATCAAATTGATCTTGTCATCTTTTTAAGAGATCCGTTATCACCAAAGTCGCATGAACCGGATGTAAATAACGTGTTTAAAATCTGTGATATACATAATATTCCGCTTGCAACAAACCTTGCTTCAGCAGAATTACTGGTGAAATCATTAGATAGAGGAGATATGGAGTGGCGTGAAATGTATAAATAAACTGATTCTGGTTTTTGCCTGTCTGCTTCTGTTTAGTGGATGTGGAAAAAAAGAATTAGATTTTTCTTATGACTTAAATTCATCAATATCGGCCTATCGGTTTGACACAGAGGCATCCGGCAGTACTGCGGATTCTTTTGCGAGTGATTTGTGTGTGATTAATGACGCAATGACACCGGAAGCTAATACAAATGTCGACATGACGCATGCAGGATCAGCTGCTTTGTTTGATACAAGCGGTAAACATACAATGTATGCTAAAAATCCATACAAAACCATGTATCCGGCAAGTCTTACAAAGGTCATGACAGCACTTTTGGCATTGAAATACGGAAAGCTGGATGATACTGTTACAGCATCTCAAAATGTATTGATTACAGAATCAGGTGCACAGCTTTGTGGATTTAAGCCTGGTGACAAGCTGACACTGGAACAGGCACTTCATGGTCTGCTTATGTACTCTGGAAATGATGCAGGGGTATTAATTGCTGAACATATTTCAGGCGATCTTGATTCGTTTGCAGCTTTAATGAATGAAGAGGCAAAAAAATTAGGTGCAACGAATACAAATTTTATGAATCCACACGGTCTGAGTGATGATCAGCACTATACAACCGCTTATGATTTGTATCTGATCTTTAATGAAGCTATGAAATATGAAAAATTTAAGGAGATTATCCATACCAATCAATATACAACAATCTATCATGATGTGGATGGAAATGAGAAAGATTTGAAGTTTAACACTACAAATCAATACCTGACCGGTAATGTATCAGCACCGGACGGTGTGACCATTATTGGAGGAAAAACAGGAACCACCAATGCTGCCGGTGCCTGTCTGATACTCTTATCAAAAAACAGCGCGGGAGAGCAGTTTATTTCAGTTGTATTACAGGCTGAAAATCGCGATTTTCTTTATGAAGAAATGACAGACATGCTAAACGAAATTAATTAGATGGGTTGTCTTTTATAGGTTTATAGACTATAATAGAAATAGTTTCATGATAAATAAAAAGGAGGAGATAACAATGATACAGTTAATCGTTGGGGAAAAGGGCAAGGGAAAAACGAAACATCTGCTAGATAAGGTTAACAGCGCAATTAAGAGCGCAAAAGGAAATATTGTTTATCTTGACAAAAATGCAAAACATATGTTGGAATTGAAGAATAAAATCAGATTGATTAATGCTTCAGAATATCCGATTAAGAGTTCAGAAGAATTTACAGGATTTATATGTGGTATCGTTTCACAGGATCACGACCTGGAAGAAATGTACCTGGATAGTTTTATGGATGTTGCTTACATAAAAAACAATGATATTGAGAAAATACTTGAAAAATTAGAAGAAATCAGTGAACAGTTTTCTGTTGATTTTGTGATTAGTATTTCGATTGATGGTTCTTTGGTACCTGAGAGTTTAAAATCAAAAGTAATTGTATCTCTATAACATAAATGATAAAGCCTCGGAAGCAGGAATACTGTCTGCCGGGGCTTTAACTTGATTTGGATTGGAATATGGCTAAGAAAAATAATAAAAATGATAATATAACCAGAATAAAAGACCGGCGTCCGATCAACCTGAATCTAGGGATTATCATGTTTGCCATTATTTTTATCTATATGGCAGCCAGTATCATTTTATATCTGAAGAAGGAACCCATAACTCCTTACGAGGTTAAGAACGGTACACTCGCTGAAAATAATATCTATAAGGGTATTATTTTGAGAGAGGAAGAAATCGTACCTGCATCAGATTCAGGATATATCAATTATTATGCGAAAGAAAATGAGAAGGTCGCGAATGGTTCGATGGTATATACAATAGATGAAACAGGAAAACTCGCAGAACTTGCAGCAGGAAGAGCAGGCGATGGGAGTTCTTTATCTGATAATGAACTCTCGGAACTAAAAACGTCAATTTCAGAATTTGCAACTGGTTTTGCTCCGAAAGAATATGATAGTACATATTCCTTTAAAGATGAAGTCGAGGGAACGGTTCTAAAGCTTGCCAACTATAAGATTTTATCTGAGATTGATACGTTATCAGGAAATAATCTGGCCGATGCTGTTAACTTTGGCTATGCGCCTGAGTCTGGGATTATTGTATATGCAACGGACGGTTTTGAAGATATGACAGCGGAACAGCTGACAAAAGAAATGTTTGATCCTGAAAACTATAAAAAGGAACAAAAGCACAGCAATGATTTGATATCGAAGGATGAACCGGCATATAAGCTGATTACAAGTGAAGACTGGTCGGTTGTTCTCCCGATTGATGAAGAGCGTGCAGCGACGTTTGAGAATGAACCGTATTTACAGGTGAGGTTCTTAAAGAATGATTATACATCATGGGGGCAGGTATCATTGATCAGAAAAGAGGATCAGGTATTACTGAAGCTGGATTTCTCTAATTCCATGATTTCATTTGCATCGGAACGAATGCTTGAGCTTGAGTTAATGACCAATACGACACAGGGACTGAAAATTCCCAATTCTTCAATTGTAGAAAGAGAGTTTTATCTGATCCCGGTTCAGTATCTGACCAAAGGCGGAAACAGTGATAAAGATGGATTTATCAGAGAAATATATCTGGAGGATGGAACAGCTTCTACAGAATTTGTGGAAGCTACGATTTATAATAAAACAGATGAGGATTATTATGTAGATGTTTCGATTTTTAATGTAGGAGATTACATTGTCATGCCGGAATCTACAGAGAAGTATGCAATCAGCAAAAAGGCAACTCTAATAGGTGTTTATAATATCAACAAAGGATATGCTGATTTTAAGCAGATTACAATCCTAAATCAAAATGAAGAGTACGCGATTGTAAAATCAAACGCGGAATATGGACTTAGTGTTTATGATCATATCGTTCTTGACGGAACAAGCGTAAACGAAGATGATTTTATATATAATTAGTGCTAGGAGGAATGGCTGTGATGGAAGACTCAGTTTTGATCAGACAATTAAACAGTGTCAGAACTAATATTCTCAACACTTGTGAACACATGCAGATACCAAAAGAGGCGGTATGTCTGATTGCTGTCAGCAAGACAAAGCCCGTCTCCATGATCAAAGAAGTATATCAGGCAGGTATACGCGATTTCGGAGAAAATAAAGTTCAAGAGCTTATCGACAAATATGAGCAGCTTCCAAAGGATATAAGATGGCATCTGATTGGACATCTTCAGACAAATAAGGTGAAATATGTAGTTGGTAAAACAACCTTAATACATGGTGTGGATTCCATAAAACTTGCAAAAGAAATCAGCAAAGAGGCTCAGAAAAAGCAGATTGATGTTGATATTCTGATACAGGTTAACATTGCAAATGAAGAAACAAAATATGGATTTAAGGAAGAAGAGGTCATAGACCGTGTGATAGAAATATCCAAAATGGAAGGAATTCACATTAAAGGATTGATGATAATAGCACCATATGTAGACAATTCTGAAGAAAATAGGCTATATTTTCAAAAAATGAAGCAATTATATGTTGACATAATACAAAAAAACATTGATAATGTACATATGGAAGTTTTATCTATGGGCATGACAGGCGATTATCAGGTTGCTATTGAAGAAGGGGCCAGCTGCGTTCGCGTTGGGACAGCAATTTTTGGTATGCGTGATTATGCAAACAGTCACTGAATATGATGAGAGAGTAAGGAGAGTAGTATGGGAGTTTTAGACAAGTTTATAAATGCAATGAAATTAAACGAAGATGATGATTATTTTGATGACGACGATTATTTTGATGATGAAGATGACTATGCTGATCTTCCACCAAAACGTACAGCTAAGAAGCCTCAGGCTGAGAGCCGTTTTGAAGAAGAACCGAAAGCTGCAAAGCAGCCATCAAAAGTACAGCCAATCCGCTCAAATAATGGAAAGTCTCGTACAACAGCTAGTGGCATGGAAGTTTGTGTGATCAAACCTACTTCTGTTGAAGAAGCAAGAGAAATCACAGAAACATTACTTGCTAACCGTACAGTGGTATTAAATCTGGAAGGACTGGACGTAGATATCGCACAGCGTATCATCGATTTTACTTCTGGATCTACATATGCAATTCAGGGAAATCTTCAAAAGATTTCTCATTACATTTTCATTATTACACCTAGAAGTGTAGATATTTCAGGTGATTTTCAGGAAATTTTATCAGGAGCATTTGATGTTCCGGCATTAAATAATAGATTTTAAGGCAGAACCGAACATTAGGTTATTAACTTCCTGCATAAACGTGTAGGAAGTTTTTATTGTCTGTTTGATAAAGAAATTATAAAGGAGATCGGATATGGATCATATCATTGAAGTGAATTGTAAGAGTCAGAATATGCAAAATCATTCTTATCAGATCCAGATAGAAAATTCTTATGATATGCTACAGTCTGCAATGGGAATCATTGAAGGTATTGAGCAAAAAAAAATCTGTATTATCACGGATTCTAATGTTGAAAAACTTTATCTGAATGAAGTAAAGGACAAGATTTCTTCTATTTGTAAGAGCTGTGAGGTGTTTTCATTTGAAGCAGGTGAAAGCAGTAAGAATTTAAGAACCATTGAACAGATTTATACGTTTCTAATTGAAAAACAATTTAATCGTTCTGATTTACTGGTAGCACTCGGTGGTGGTGTTGTAGGAGATATGACTGGCTTTGCAGCAGCAACCTATATGAGAGGCATTCATTTCATACAGCTGCCAACAACACTACTTGCGCAGGTAGACAGCAGCATAGGTGGCAAGACAGGTGTTGATTGTGAGCAGTATAAAAACATGATCGGAGCCTTTTGGATGCCCGATCTCGTATATATCAACACTCATGTACTTCATTCACTGCCACAAAGAGAGTTTGCATGTGGTATGGCTGAAGTTCTGAAAAGTGCATTGATTAAAAGAGCTTCTTTTTATGAATGGCTTGTCAGCAATTTCTACGAAATCAATGAAAAAGAGATAGAAATATTAAATACAATGATCTATGAAACATGTACCATAAAAAAGATCATAGTAGAAAAAGATCCTTTTGAAAAGGGAGAACGTGCCGCACTTAATTTCGGACATACAATCGGACATGCGATTGAGAAATACAAAAATTTTGAATTACTGCATGGAGAATGTGTTGCACTTGGCTGTGTCGCTGCAGCTTTTATTTCTTGGAAAAAAGAACTGTTATCCATGGAAGAGTACTATGAAATAAGAGATATGTTTGTACCGTTTGGATTACCTATTTCCTTAGAAAACATTGATTTAGAAACGATTATTACACTAACAAAATCAGATAAAAAAGCTTCCGAAAATGGAGTGAAATTTGTTTTACTTAAAAAAATCGGAAAAGCTATGACCGGCCAATCTGTAACAGATGAAGAAATGATGGCTGCGCTCAATGAAATCTATTATAAAGAAGAGGATATGTATGAATAAGAGTAAAAGAATTG
>JAAYYM010000196.1 GCA_012515365.1 Clostridia bacterium | reverse complement strand
GATTGAGGAAGTTGGTAATGATATCATTTCTTCAGAAAATTATCTGCAGCAGGATCAGTTTATACAACATGGAAACATTACCGTCAGTCAGCATTGCAAAAGTGTGGCAAGAGCAAGCCTGAAGATCCGTTATCTGCTCGGGATCAAGTGTGAAGAGCGTGCATTGATTAGAGGTGCACTGCTGCATGATTATTTTCTATATGACTGGCATGTGGCAGAGAAAAGTCACAGCTGGCACGGATTCAGACATGCAAAGACAGCTTTAATCAATGCAAACAGGGATTTTCAGTTAGATATTTTGGAACAGGAAATTATTAAGAAACATATGTGGCCGTTAACAGTAGTTCCGCCTCTTTGTCGAGAAGCATGGATTGTAAATCTGGCGGATACGTATTGTTCGTTACTAGAAACAATACATGTTCATAAAAACAGAACAATGTGCTGTTAATAAAGGATTAAAATATGGGGAAAATATTTGTTCTTATTGGTAAAAGTTCATCTGGCAAGGATACAATCTATAAACAGATCTTAAGTGATCCAAAACTTCAGTTAAAAGAGATTGTCCTATACACGACCAGACCTATCCGGTCAGGAGAAACAGAGGGATCAGAATATCATTTTGTATCAAATGAAGAATTGAATCACTTTGAATCAGAAGATAAAATCATTGAGAAGAGAACCTATCATACAGTATATGGTGACTGGACTTACTTTATGGTTGATGATGGACAGATTGATCTTAAGCAAAACAGTTATTTACTGGTTGGGACATTAGAGTCGTTTACTTCATTAAGGCAATATTTCAAAGAAGAAAATGTATTACCGGTTTATATCGACTTAGATGATGGAATCAGGCTGAGCCGAGCTCTTGAGAGAGAAAAAAAGCAGGCGCAGCCCAAATATGCAGAAATGTGCCGCAGGTATCTGGCAGACCATGAGGATTTTGCACCGCACAAAATAGAAGAAGCAGGTATCAGGCATGTGTTTACCAACCATGAGCTGAATACATGTCTTAAGGATATTAAAGAGTATATAAAGAAGCAGGGTTGAATTTTATGTCCGAAGGGAGGAAACCTTATGGATATCAAAGTGAATCAGATTCAGCAAGCCGCACAATCTGTTGAACCTACACAGCAGACAGGACCGACAGATGAAACATTTAAGTTTACTCTGATCAGTCATATAGAAGAACAGGAGCTGCAGGCAAGACTTGGATTCCTGATGGACGAAATATCGAAGCAGGGAAAGAAAATATCAAAAAAGATGGATGTACGTGATATGAAAAAGTACAGAGGTCTGATTAAGGATTTTCTAAATGAAGTGGTAAATCGTTCTCATGAATTTTCGAGAGAAAATTTTCTGGACAAAAAGGGAAGGCATAGAGTATATGGTATCATCAAACTAATCGATCAAAATCTGGATGATCTTGCAACAGAATTAATGAAAGAAGAGAAAGATCATATTTCCATTTTAAATAAAATCGGAGAAATCAAAGGATTGTTATTAGATATATTAGCATAATAATCAGAAAGGTATTTTCATGTATAAATTCAGCAGTATCGTGGGACAAGATCATATAAAGGACCACTTGCAAAAAGCATTGATACAAAACAAAGTATCTCATGCCTATTTATTCGCAGGAGAGCGAGGCATAGGTAAGGAGTATATTGCAAATTTATTTGCGATGACATTACAATGCGAAACATATGAAAGCGAATCAGGCAAGACCGCTGATTCAGTAATCGAACCATGTTATGAATGTAAATCCTGTAAACAGTTTGTATCCAAAAATCAGCCGGATGTCATCAGGATTACACATGAAAAACCAAATTCGATAGGTGTTGATGATATTCGAACACAAATCAATAATGATACACAATACAAGCCATACAGCAGCAAATGGAAAATCTATCTGATTAATGATGCTGAAAAAATGACAGAGCAGGCGCAAAATGCACTACTCAAAACATTAGAAGAACCGCCGGAATATGTCATTATTATTTTAATGACGGTTAATACCAATCTTTTGCTACCGACACTTTTATCAAGATGTGTAACATTAAATATGCGTCCGGTAGAAGATAAGGTGATCCGCAAATATCTAATGGAACAGCTGAAGGTACCTGATTATCAGGCAGATATCTGTGTTGCATTTGCCAGAGGTAATATCGGAAAGGCCAAAAATCTGGCTTCTTCAGAGGATTTTGACCATATCAAGGACGAAGCAATTACGGTGCTGAAGTATATTAATACGATGGAAATCACTGATTTGATTCAGTCGATCAAGAAAATTGGAGAATTTAAAATAGATATTCATGAATATTTGGATATTATGATGATTTGGTATCGGGATGTCTTATTATTTAAAGCGACACATGATGTAAATGATCTTGTTTTTAAAGAAGAAGTAAAGTATATTAGGGAGCAGGCAAATAAAAGTGCCTATGAAGGAATAGAAACAATTGTCCAGGCAATCGAAAATACAAAGCGTCGTCTGGATGCAAATGTTAATTTTGATTTAGCCCTTGAATTACTTATGCTGACAATAAAGGAGAATTAGAATGATAAAAGTAATAGGGATACGATTTAGAACAGCCGGAAAAATATACTATTTTGATCCAAAACAATTTGAGATCAAAAAGGGTGATTATGTGATCGTAGAAACTGCACGAGGAATAGAATTCGGGACTGTTGTTATGCAACCTACAGAAGTAGAGGATCAGAAAGTCGTACAGCCTCTTAAGTCTGTGATTCGGATTGCGACAAAAGAAGATATTCGGATAGAAGAAAAGAATAAGGAAAAAGAAAAAGAAGCGTTTAAGATTTGTCTGGAGAAGATCAAAAAACATGGTCTGGAAATGAAGCTGATCGATGCAGAGTATACGTTTGATAATAATAAGGTGTTATTCTACTTTACAGCAGATGGAAGAATTGATTTCAGAGAGCTTGTAAAGGATTTGGCAGCAGTCTTTAAGACAAGGATTGAACTGCGTCAGATTGGTGTTCGTGATGAAACTAAAATATTAGGTGGAATCGGTATTTGCGGACGTCCTTTATGCTGTCATACACATTTATCAGAGTTTGCACCTGTTTCTATTAAAATGGCAAAGGAACAGAATCTGTCATTAAATCCAACGAAAATATCCGGTATCTGTGGCAGACTGATGTGCTGTCTAAAAAATGAAGAAGAAACATATGAAGAATTAAACCGTAAGCTACCGAATGTAGGTGATTTTGTTACAACACAGGATGGTATCAAGGGAGAGGTATCCAGTGTAAATGTACTTCGTCAGCTTGTTAAGGTTATTGTAGATATTGATGATGAAAAAGAGATACAGGAATATAAAGTAGAACAGTTAAAATTCAAACCAAAGCACAAGAAAGAGCATAAAATTTCTGATAAAGAATTAGAGAAGTTAGAGTTGCTTGAGAAGAAGGAAGGAAAATCCAAGCTCGATGATGTGTGAATTAAAAGAGAATGAAAGAATAGATGATTTAAACAGAAACGGATATCGAATCATACAAGATATGAAACGTTTTTGCTTCGGAATGGATGCTGTTCTGTTATCAGGCTTTACCAGAGTGAAAAAAGGAAATCTGATACTGGATATCGGTACAGGAACAGGTATCATACCGATCCTGCTGGAAGCCAAAACACAGGCAGCTCATTTAACAGGACTGGAGATACAGGCTGAAAGTGCAGATATGGCAAGGAGAAGCGTCAGCTTAAATCATCTGGAACATAAAATTGATATCATTACAGGCGATATTAAAGAGGCAGAGCATATATTTGCACCCGCCTCTTTTGATATTATTACGACAAATCCGCCTTATATGATAGGCAGTCATGGCCTTACAAATCCAAATGAAGCCAAAGCGATTGCCAGACATGAAATTACATGTACGTTAAGGGATATCGTAGAGAAAAGCGCATTTCTACTAAAACCAGGGGGACATATGTTTATGGTGCACAGGCCTTTTCGTCTGGTAGAAATATGTACAACCTTAGTTGAATTTGGATTAGAACCAAAGCGCATGCAAATGGTTTACCCTTATGTTGATAAAGAACCCAATATGGTATTGATTGAGGCATGTCGTGGAGGAAAATCTAGATTAAAGGTAGAAAAACCATTGATTGTGTACAAAGAGCCAAACTGTTATACCGATGAAATATACGATGTTTACGGATATTAATGCTAAATAAGCGAAAGAAATGAAGAGGTATGATATACGATGCAGGGAATGTTATTTTTATGTGCAACACCAATAGGGAATCTCGAGGATATCTCTGCCCATGTATTGAGAACATTAGCAGAGGCAGATCTGATTGCTGCGGAGGATACAAGAAACAGTATCAAAATATTAAATAAATTTGAGATAAACACTCCGATGACAAGCTATCATGAATATAATAAATTCGATAAAGCAAAGGATCTGATCCGACAGATAAAGGAAGGAAAGAATGTTGCTTTAATCACAGATGCCGGTACGCCGGCAATCTCCGATCCAGGAGAAATATTAGTTAAAATGTGCTATGAAGAGCAGATAAAGGTAACATCTTTACCAGGACCTTGTGCATGTATCACGGCATTGACATTATCAGGTCTTGCCACCAGAAGATTTTGCTTTGAGGGTTTTTTGCCACATGATAAAAAAGAAAAACAGATGATACTTACGGAAATTAAGAATGATACGAGGACACATATTTTTTATGAAGCCCCACATCATTTATGCAAAACATTGAATGATTTATATCATGCGTTAGGGGAAAGAGAAATCACGGTGTGCCGTGAATTAACAAAAAAGTATGAGACGGTATATAGAATGAATTTAAGTAGTGCCATTACGTTCTTTTCAAAAGAGGAACCAAAGGGAGAATTTGTGATTGTTGTACAGGGTAGAGATCGTGCGCAGTTAGAGCAAGAGGCAAAAGATGAATGGAATCAGCTAACGATAGAAGAGCACATGCAGTATTATCTTAATCAGAACATAGAAAAAAAAGAGGCTATGAAGTTTGTTGCAAAGGATCGAGGAATATCAAAAAGGGATATTTATCAGGCATTGTTGTGAACATAGATTACATTTAGATGCAAAAAGAGTGTCGCGCAATCATGTGCAACACTCTTTTCGTAGAACAACCTGTGCAAAAATTTTTATTTTGCGATTTTGATACCGGCTATTTTAGCCATTTCCTTGATGGATTCCTTGGAAACTCTTTTTCCGTGGAACTCGATCAAATCCTCTCTACTGCCTGTGAATACGTCAGTAGGGCAATACTTTTCAAGGATAATTCTGCGATCTTCAACAAAAATGTGAAGAGCATCCCTGTCAGTAATACCGAGGTTTCTACGGAGTTCCATTGGTAAAGTGATTCTACCAAGGTCATCAAGCTTTCTAATAACACCTGTGTCTATCATCCGTTTTTCCTCCTATTGATAGTTTACCAAGTTATTGTATCAGTTAATTATTGGAAAAACAATATAAAAATGTAACAAACAATAAAATATTTCTAAGTTTTTTGTATTTATTTTTTTGTATATTTTTACTAATCGTAATAGACATGTTATAATGATAAAGATTGGAGTTAATATGATAAAAAATATTATTTTTGATGTAGGCAATGTTTTAATTGATTATCGTTGGAAAGCGATGCTAATGGCATATGGTTTATCCGAAGAAGAAGCCGTAGAGATGGGTGAACGTATATTTGAAGATCCGCTGTGGCTAGTACTTGACACTGGTACGGTAGATGCAGAAACGATCATTGAACAGTATAAAGAAAAATATCCCCAACACGCAGAAACGATATCCTGGTTCATCAGCCATGGAGAGTTTATGCATGTTGCACGAAAGCATGTATGGAATATCATTCCACGCTTAAAAGAAAAGGGATATGGTATCTATTTATTGTCCAATTATTCTGAAGAATTATTTACAAAACATACAAAAGGAGCTTCTTTTATGGATCAGATCGATGGAATGGTTGTATCATATCAGAAGCATGTATGTAAACCAGATCCAAAGATTTATGAGTATTTATTGAAGGATTATCATTTAAATCCTCAGGACTGTATTTTCTTTGATGACAGACTTGAAAATGTTGAGCGTGCAAGAGAAATGAAATTTAAGGCAGTTCAGGTTTTATCTGAGGCTCAGTTGATAGATGAATTGAATGCGCTATGTTAGTGAATACCGCTAATTTCTTGACAGTTATCTAAGAAAGTGGTACGCTTTTACTATAGAAATCAGTTCATTTGTCTTCTCAAACGAGAAGACTTTTTTATATAAACAAGTAGTTCATTTTATATAAACAGATTAATACTGAAAGGAAACAGAGAAATGGAAAATAAGAAATTTTATATGACTACGGCGATTGCCTATACTTCAGGAAAACCTCATATAGGAAACAGCTATGAGATTGTGCTGGCTGACAGCATTGCTCGTTTTAAAAGGCAGCAGGGATATGATGTTCATTTTCAGACAGGAACTGATGAGCATGGACAAAAAATAGAGACAAAGGCAGCAGAAGCAGGAATCACACCAAAAGAATATGTGGATCATATTGCTGGAATCGTGAAAAACTTATGGGATCTGATGGATACCTCTTATGATCATTTTATCAGAACGACAGATCCAGAGCATGAAGTGCAGATTCAGAAGATTTTCCGCAAATTATATGAAAAAGGTGATATCTATAAGGGAGCATACGAAGGTCTGTATTGTACACCTTGTGAGTCATTCTGGACAGAATCACAGCTGGTAGACGGAAAATGTCCAGACTGTGGGCGAGAGGTAGTTCCTGCAAAGGAGGAAGCTTACTTCCTTAAACTTAGTAAATATGCTGATCGTTTAATTGAGCATATTAATACACATCCGGATTTTATCCAGCCGGTATCCAGAAAAAATGAAATGATGAATAACTTTTTGTTACCTGGTCTGCAGGATTTATGTGTATCGAGATCTTCATTTAAGTGGGGAATCCCAGTTGATTTTGATGAAAAGCATGTGGTTTATGTCTGGCTGGATGCTCTATCAAACTATATTACAGGGATTGGATATGATGCCGATGGAAATTCCTCAGAGCAATTCAAGAAACTGTGGCCGGCAGATCTTCATTTGATCGGAAAAGATATCGTACGTTTCCACACCATATATTGGCCAATCATCCTGATGGCATTAGGAGAAGAGCTTCCGAAACAGGTATTTGGTCATCCATGGCTGATTCAGGGTGATGGAAAAATGAGTAAATCAAAGGGCAATGTGATATATGCAGATGATCTGGTAGAATTATTTGGTGTAGATGCAGTCAGATATTTTGTTTTACATGAAATGCCATTTGAAAATGACGGTGTGATTTCATGGGAGCTGCTCGTAGAGAGAATAAATTCTGATCTTGCCAATACGCTTGGTAATCTGGTAAATCGCACGATTTCCATGAGTAATAAATATTTTGAGGGAGAAGTGGTACAGACGAATGTAATAGAGCCTGTTGATCAGGAATTAAAACAGGTTGTGACGGATACAAAGAAGAGAATGGAAGAAAAGATGGAGCAGCTAAGAGTTGCTGATGCGATCTCAGAGGTTTTCGTTTTGTTTAAAAGATGCAATAAATATATTGATGAAACAGAGCCGTGGGTATTAGCAAAGGATGAAGCAAAGAGAGATCGTCTGTCAGAGGTCTTGTATAATCTGGTAGAAAGTATTTGTATTGGAGCAAATTTATTAAAAGCATTTACTCCGAGTACAAGTGATCAGATCCTTATGCAGCTGCGCGGAACAGAAAGAGACTGGGATCTGCTGTCTGAATTTGGTCTTTATGAATCAGGAACAAAGGTGACAGATAGTCCGGAAATACTTTTTACAAGATTGGATATTAATGAAGTGCTGGCAAAGGTAGAAGAAAAGAAGGAAGTATCATCCGAGCAGAATGCAAAAGAGGAAGAACCCGTGATAGAAATAGAAAGAAAACCAGAAATATCATATGAAGATTTTTCTAAAATGCAGTTCCAAATAGGAGAAATTATCGCATGCGAGGAAGTAAAGAAATCAAAGAAACTATTATGTTCACAAGTCAAGATTGGAAATGAGATCAAACAGATCGTTTCAGGAATCAAGGCACATTATACTGCAGAAGAAATGGTTGGTAAAAAGGTAATGGTACTGGTTAATTTAAAACCTGCGACATTAGCCGGAGTAGTTTCAGAAGGTATGCTGCTTTGTGCGGAAGATGAGGAAGGAAAACTGGCACTAATGATTCCTGAAAAATCAATGCCGGCAGGAGCAGAAATCTGTTAAGGAGACTAGACATATGGTAAAAAGAGAAGAGTTTTCCTATGATTCCAGAGATATGATCTCAAGTATCCATGCATTCAGATGGGTTCCACAAGATATGGAAATCAGGTTTATTGTTCAGATTATCCATGGAAAGACAGAGTCGCTAGAGCGATATAATGAATTTGCGACATTTTTGGCTCAGAAGGGAATTCTTGTTGTCGGAAATGATCATTTGGGTCATGGTACAACTGCCGCAAAGTCAGAGGATAAAGGATACTTTTGTAAAAACGATGGTGCCACAGTTTTGGTCAGAGATGTTCACAGGCTGAAAAAGATGACACAGGAGCAGTATCCAGGAAAACAATATTTTATCATTGGTCATAGTATGGGTTCCTATATTTTACGGAATTATTTATGCAGATACGGAACTGGTATCGATGGTGCCATCATTTGCGGAACCGGAAGTAGAAATCAGTTTCAGGTAAAAGCAGAGAAAGCGTTGATTACTATTTTGATGTGGCTAAAAGGTGACCATGCAATATCGAAGATGATAGAACACATGGCATTTTCATCTTTTAATAGACGGATCGATCATAGACGGACAGACGCTGACTGGCTTTCAAAGGATCAGGAAGTTGTTGATCAATATTGTAATAATGAACAATATCAGTATACCTTTACATTAAATGGATATAAAGTTCTGGCAGATTTAATTGACAATTCACAGAGTAAACGTTATCTTGTTAATATGCCAAAAGAACTACCGATTCTTTTTGCATCAGGGACAGAAGATCCTGTAGGAAATTATGGAAAGGGCGTAAGGAAAGCCTATCATTTGTTTGAACAAATCGGAATGAAACAAATTTCCTTAAAGCTGTATGAAGGGGACAGACATGAGATTTTAAATGAAACAGATCGTGCTGTTGTTTATGAGGATTTCCTAAACTGGATAGAAAGTCATGTAACAAAGTAATGAGGGATGAGGGAAAATGATTAGTATGGAGGAAGAGAAATGAAAAGATTTTTATGTATGTTTTTAACAG
>JAAYYM010000195.1 GCA_012515365.1 Clostridia bacterium | reverse complement strand
GACAATAATACTGCCCTCTGCTCTCCATAAGCTCCTCCAGCTGACCTGTGACTCGCCTTTCCGAAAATTCCTTCTTTGGAACTCCTGCTGATGCGACTACATGATCCTTGTCGAATATCAGTACCGGACAGCCTGCGATCTTGTACATAACCTCCGCCACATAGCCGGCATTTTCGCTCATTTCGCTTATAGCCGAGTATTTCTTGAATATGACCTCACCTTCGCTGTTAGTGTATATCTCCAGGGGGTCGCCCTCCCGGATACGCATAGTACGGCGTATCTCCTTTGGTATAACGACACGACCGAGATCATCTATACGTCTTACTATTCCAGTTGCTTTCATATCAATGCCTCCAAATTACATTATCTTTGTGAGGTTAGTATTTCCGGTAATTTTTTGATTATTCGTGAAGTAATTCAATCGAAAAAGGTTCTTTGTCAGTAAGTTTTTCGATGATGAAAAAGGCTGAATGATTATGAAAAGAAACAGTATGATGTTGAATTCCTTTTACATATAAAACGAATAGCAAATGAATTTGAAATATTCATATCTGATTTACTGCGAGTTAAGAATGCTTTTATGCCATTCGGTGACACCCTTTGCGACCACAACAACTATCCCTCAACCGAAAAGGTAATCTAAATCTTTCAGAAGTTTACAGCAACACATAATATTAGCAACCCATATATGAATCTGAAGTCCAGCGGAAGTATGTGCATGGGACATACACTTCTTGACACGAAAAAAGGTCCCATACTATGTGAGACCTATCGTTTCACATCGCTGGGAGCCTTTCTGTATTTTGAGTTGTTTAAATGCATTGAAGAGAAGTTCATGCCTGTCAAGTACCGCAACTGTGGTCGCTGGTTTATCATGAAGCATACTACATTCTCACATTACTGCAAACGCATGATAAGCAGTAATCCTCCGAAGTCCTGCCGCGACAACGCTATGCGTCACAACTTCAAGGAAAAGATAAAGAACGATCCAGTTTGGGAGATATACAACCGCGCCTACAAGCAGCACTACGCTCGCTTCATGAAAAAGAAGATGAGCAAGTCCGAGTTTGCCGAGTGGGGAGAGTATGCTATTCAGCTGCGAACTAAAGCTGATGATGATGAGTTGGAGATCGATGAGTATCAGGAACTGATTAGGATATAGTTGAACGATAATATGAGTCAATATCATATCTCTTATTAATTTATTGCTTACTTTTTTATTTCAGATACTATTCCATTTTCAATTTGAATTATTCGATTGCAATATAATAGCATTTTTTCATCATGTGTGACAAGTACAATCGTTTTATTAAGTTTTGTATTTATCATGTGAAGCATTGTTAAAAAATCTTTAGCTGTTTCGCTGTCTAAAGCACCTGTAGGTTCATCGGCTAAAATAATATCCGGATCATTTATCAATGCTCTGGCAATAGCAACACGCTGGCGCTGACCGCCTGATAATTTGTTGCAGGGCTCATCTATTTCCTGCTTTATTCCAAATTTATCCAACACATCTGAGATTTTTTCTTTTTTATTCTTTGCATCCATTTTAATACCTGAATACGAAAGAGGTATCTCAACGTTTTCATAGACGGTATATGAATCTATCAGTCCATAGTCCTGTAAAACAAAACCAAAATATTTATTTCTGTATTTTGCCTTTTCTTTCTCACTAAGTGCAGAAACATCTTTTTCTTCAAGTCTGTATATACCTTCAGTAGGTTCAGAAATTAAACCGATTATTTTAAGTAAAGAAGATTTTCCAGCACCGGATTTTCCTATGATGCCGATAAAATCTTTTTTATTCAATATAAGGTCAACTTCTGACAAGGCATTTATGGTTCTTTTTTTCTTTTTATATGTTTTAGAGATCTTATTCAGTTCTAACAATTTCTTTTCAGTCATTTCTTATTATTACCTCATCATTTTCTTCCTGATTAATAAAACTGGGATTGATCCTGTAATTGTTGCAAAAATCAATGCAAAAATCATTATTTCCGTAACATATGGTATTAGATGGAAAACTGCAATAGAAATTCCCCCGCTAACTAACACGATAAAAAAGCTTATGATCCAGAACCGCATATACAAACTGGAATTTGTAGCCCCGAAAATGTAATGGATATTATATGCATGGAATTGCTTCTTGAAAATATGATAATAAAAGATCCACATAACGCATATAGAGATCAATGCTATTGCAATCAATATTATAATTAAAAGAATGATTTCATTTCTATGCGTTCGTAACAGTTCATCAATTTTGTCAATTACTCCTATCAAAGTTATATCGATTGGGCTTTTTGTTGATATTATTTTCTGTATTTCGTTCTTTGAACCGAAAACTACCATTCTTGTTTCAGCCATATCCAGATCAGAAAATCCCATATTACTAGTATCTTGGATTGACTGCGGAACAATGTATGAATAATCCAATGGTAATGCTACATTCACTGAGTTAAGTTCATAATACTCAGAATTTTTGCTAAGGATACCAACAACAAGTCCTTTAAAATATTCGCCGGTACCTCCATTAAATAATTCATAAGTATTTCCAAGTTTATAATGATCCTGTAATTCGTAACCTACCATGACAGGCACTGTATCATTTTTTGTATTAAAGTCATCTTTATTAAGCAATCTTCCGCTTATTGCAGACAGATTGAAAATATCCAGGAACTTTTCAGTTATTATCTGTTCACGTATAGTGTTTCCTTTATCGGTGGTATCAACGTCATATCCGTATGCAGTATAATATGTAAGGTCAGATTCAGATAAAGCTTTAAAAAAATCATTGTATTTTTCCACCGTTCCCTGAGAATCCTGCACTAATCCGCTGAATTTCTCTTCCGACGTTGTATCAACAAGTACATAAGCTTCATCTGTGTTTTTTCTCAGTTCTTCCAGTCCTT
>JAAYYM010000194.1 GCA_012515365.1 Clostridia bacterium | reverse complement strand
TCTGCCAGAAATCCCAAAATAAAACACACTATCATAGTCGCCATTATCGTCAACACAATGCCACCAATACAACCAAATCGAAGCGGTTGACAGTACAATTTCGTAAATGTTATTCCAAATAATCCGTACCAATGTATCAAAATAAGCGAATAACTATATTTTGAAAACAGCTGAACAAGTCCTGATAATCTTCCTTTCAAATGTGAATCTGCCTTGGATAGCACAATCAAAACAGCTGCTGATAACGTAACCATTAACGGAGAACTGTTGCAAACATAATCCGTATAGGAAAAATCCTGTAATAACACAAGCGGAATCACTACTGCGGAAATGCCTCCCAATACAAGCAATAACTTTTCCATCCATTTCTGACGTCTTTCCGTAATAATGTAGCCTAAAATAAAAACGCCTTCCCAAAGTGCCAGATTCAGTCCAAAACCGATTGGACATCCTATAAGCGGTAAAAATACCATCATTGTTTCTTCCACTAAAATTACCACAAACAATGCGTTTACCTGATGGTCATTTAAATTTCTTACCATTACTTTTACAAAAGGTGCACTGATATATAACGAAATCAGTACATAAATCATCCAAAAATGCGGTAAAGTATCTGACGCGCCTGCCAGTATCTGTTTCAATGCCGCACCAATATTTCTTGGTGGAATAAAACTCACTTGCTCTGACAGGCACAAATAAATCATATAGTAAATGATTAACGGTATCACGATTTTTGAGAATCTTTTAAAATAAAATCTGCCTATCGTTTCTTCTCTCTTTGATGATAGCAAAAGTGCACCCGAAATCATAACATACAGGGGATTACATACCAGACTGATTCCCGCACATATTGTCAGCAATGTTAATTTCCAAGGCACAGCAGCCATATCGTTTTGTTGTGCTGAACAGGCGTGTGTCATAATCACTAACATGACTGCCAGGACACGTGCATAGTCCAAATACACTTTTCTGCCTTTTGTATCCGCTGATATCGGAAAAATTTTATTAATGTATTCACGATTTGTAAGTCCTTTCCCATCATGGTAATGACAGATACAAATCAACACCGCAAAAAACGGCATACTCCAAAACAATTTTTTTGAACGTTCAAATGCTCCCTGTAAATTATACCAATCATTGCAATATAGCATCACTACTGTCGCAACCAGCATAAGTACTAACGTTATCACTACCGACCGTTTCATCTCGCCTTTATTAAAGTTCATCTCTTAGTATCTCCCAAAACATCATTTTGACTTTTACACATTATATTTAATTGTATCATCCCTATTTTTCCATGACAAGAATTTCCACGCTTTCTCCGACTGTTTCCTTTTACTCTTACCAAACTTTTTAACTCTTTTACCCTATCCGTTGGGTTTTATAAAGCTTTTTACTTCTACCTGTCCATCCTCGTTCACTTCCACCGTTACCGCTCCGCACTCCGGCGTAGTCAGAATCGAGGAACCACTTTCAAAAAGTCGCTCTATTGTTTCCTCATGGGGATGTCCATACACATTCTTCTTTCCTGCTGAAATGATGGCATATCTTGGCAAAATCCGTTCAAGAAAGTGCTCTGTTGTTGAATATTTACTCCCGTGATGCGCTACCTTCAATACGTCAATTCCTTTTTGCATTTCTCTATTAAATGAGCTCTTTTGCTTCTCAATCAAGTCATACACGTCACAAATCTCTGATTCCATTTCTCCTGTCACATCTCCCGTCAAAAGCATGGAAAAGTCTTCATATGTAATATACAACACCTGTGACAGCTCATTCATATCCTGGGAATCTGCATTTTCTGCCGGATTCAGACTGATGATATCTAAAACACCATCTCTTAACCTTTCTCCACAATGCATATAATACACCGGAACATCCGACTCCGCCGCCGGTACACGCAGTTTTATAAGTTCTGTATCTTTCAAGTT
>JAAYYM010000193.1 GCA_012515365.1 Clostridia bacterium | reverse complement strand
GCTGTTTGAACCATTACATCACCATAGGTCAGTCCATATCCAAACGGATACTGTGCAGGCTCTTCTATATAACGATAAGTTCTTCCCTTCATACTATAATCAGTAAATTCAGGAAGTCCCTTCAGGCTTTCATAAAAAGTAACAGGCAGCTTTCCGGATGGAGATATCTTTCCAAACAGAATATCAGCAATTGCTTTTCCACCTTCAGCACCCGGATACCATGTCTGTAAAATAGCACCTGCTTTTTCACGGGCAACAGATAAATTCATGGCACTTCCTGTCATCATGCAGATAATGGTAGGTTTACCAACCGCAAGCACGGCATCCACCAGTTTTCTTTGTGATTCAGGAAGTTCCAGATCATTTTTATCTCCGGAAGCATAGCTGTTTCCTGTATCTCCCTCTTCACCTTCAAGTGTTTCATCAAGACCGACACAAAGTACAACCACTTCACTATGCTTTGCAACAATGACAGCTTCCTTAATTCGATCATCTGGATATCCCAAATGCTCTACACGATCCATAAATAAATGTGCTCCCTCTGAGTAAAATACTCTGGTAGAGTCAGAAACAGCCTGCTGAATACCTTCAAGTACTGTTACATAATGTGAAGAAGTTCCATGATAATTACCGATCAAAGCAGCTCTGCTGTTTGCGTTCGGTCCGATTACTCCGATCGATTTCAGAGAGTCACTTAATGGCAGTAAGCCATCATTCTTTAACATAACAACTGATTTTTCAGTTGCTTTTCTTGCCAATGCACGATGCTCCGCTGATTCTACCTGATCATAAGAAATCTGATCATATTCTGAAGTTTCTAAAAGGCCTAGCATATAACGTGTTGTAAACAATGTTTCTGCTGCATTTGTGATATCTTCTTCTGTCACTTTTCCTTCTTGATAAGCTTTCATAATATGCAGATATGTGTTACCACAGTTTACATGACAGCCCTTTTTAAGTGCCAGTGCCGCTGACTCTGTTGCTGTCTTCGTTACCATATGGTGTTCGTGAAAATCTCTGATTGCCCAGCAGTCAGATACATAATATCCGTCAAATTTCCATTGGTCCTTGAGAATGTCCTCCATCAGCACACCATGTGCGCAGCACGGTTCTCCGTTTGTACGGTTATAAGCACCCATAACAGACTCAACATTTGCTTCTGTTACGCAGGCTTCAAATGCCGGCAGATAAGTTTCCCACAAATCTTTATCTGACACCACTGCGTCAAACTCATGTCTGATTGCTTCAGGACCAGAATGAACAGCAAAATGTTTTGCACATGCTGCTGTTTTGAGAACCTCTCCATCTCCCTGAAGTCCTTGTACAAATGCCTTACCAAGACACTTTGTCAAATATGGATCCTCACCATAGGTTTCATGTCCACGTCCCCATCTTGGATCTCTAAAGATATTAATATTTGGCGACCACATAGTCAGCCCTTTATAAATATCCCTGTCATTTTCTTTAGAATATGTATTATATTTTGCTCTTGCTTCCGTTGCAATAGCATCTGCTATTTCTGTCAGCAGTTCATCATCAAACATGGCTGCCATTCCAATTGCCTGAGGGAAAACAGTAGCTGTACCTGCTCTTGCAACCCCATGTAAAGCTTCATTCCACCAATTGTAGGCAGGTACCCCAAGACGTTCGATCGCTGGTGCATCAAATTTCAGCTGAGATGCCTTTTCTTCTAATGTCATCTGACTGACTAGTTTTTTTGCCTGTTCTTTTGCCGTTTTTCTATCCTTCATTCTAAATCAGCTCCTTTTTTACTATGATCTGTCTTTATAATTTGACAGTCTGCGCTGGATGGATGACCTTGACCTCATCCTGATACTCAATATAAACATCAAGTGCTGACGGATTATAAATAACATCCTGTTTTGCCGTTGTAATCAGTCCTCTGGCAGCCTCAATATACTCCTTGATCTCTATATTCGTTGCATACCATACAAAGTCCTTTTGCCCAACCTTCTCACAGAAAGCTTCCATCATCTCCCATGTATGTTCCCGTTCAAATTCAAAGCTGTGTCCCCAAATGTAAAACAGCTGTAGGCTGGCATATGATGGCGGATTTAGAAATGTTTCTGACAGGCTTTGAAGATCTGCATTATGATGGCAGGTCGGATTCCATTTAAGAAAATCATCCGGCAGATTAAAGTTACCGGTGGATTCTACTGTTCTTGAATACTCAATGCCAAGCATTCTGGCAGTATCACAGATTTCATCTGAAAAACAACCAAACGGATATGACATTCCACGAACCGGATATCCCATTACCTGTTCCAGCGTCTCTTTGTCTTTTAAGATTTCCTCGACAAGAACTCCCTTTGTAAGCTGATTAAAAAACGGATGATGATAGCCATGGCATGCAACCTCATGGCCACTATATAAATCCTTAATCTCATCCCAGTTTAAAAACTGATCATGTTCATTCTGTACCCCTATTGTTCCTGAATTCAGATGAAAGGTACCTTTTAAATGGTTCTTATTCAGGATTCCAACTAATCTGCGGTCATAAATCTGATTATCATCATAACTAAATGTCAAAGCATTCTTTTTTCCTTCCGGAAACAAAAACTTAAATCCCATAATCCTTACCTCCGCCTTTTATTTTATATTCTTAACTATCCTAGTTTTACTTCTCCATCTGCTATTTTTTTAACAATTTCTACCAAAAAGGTGTGTTCCCTCTCTAATACACGTGCTGCCAAAGTTTCCGGTGTATCCGTATCCATAACAGCTACCTTTGTTTGTGCGATGATGTCACCACTGTCATACTGATCATTAACGCGATGGATCGTGACACCTGTTTCATGGTCACCTGCCGCTATGACTGCTTCATGAACATGGATTCCATACATTCCTTTACCACCATATTTGGGGAGTAGAGCCGGATGGATATTGAATACACGATTATGATACTCTCTTAAGATGGAATCTCCCAGTTTTCTCATATATCCTGCCAAAAAAATAAAGTCTGTCTGATGTTTTTTTAATACTTCCAGCATCTTCTGTTCCAGCTCTAGTGGGTCTGCAATTTCTTTTGGTCCCAGACAATATACCGGAATTTCTTCTTTTTTCGCACGTTCAACTGCCTTTGAATCAGCATTATTACTTATTACAGCGCAGACATCGGCATTGATTTTATTTGCTTTACAGCCATCAATAATCGCCTGCATGTCAGATCCGCCATGAGAAGCAAATACAGTAATATTCATAATCGTCTCCTTACACATACAATTTCTTTTGTTTTTTTATAGGTTCACTTGTCAGACCTACACCAAGTTTCTTAAAGATCTTAATATCCACCTCAGATAACATAACAGAAGTGTGTACCTGACAGCCACGCAGCTTCGGCAGCTGCTCTAAAGCTACTTTTGCATTATCATCACTCAAAGCAGAGAGGGTTAATGCAATCAAAACCTCATCGGTATGCAGACGCGGATTCTGTCCTCCCAGATATTTAACCTTTAATTCCTGAATCGGCTCAATGGCTGATGTATCGATCAAATGCGTATCATGCTCAACACCACCCAGATATTTCAGTGCATTTAACAACAGTGCGGCCGATGCACCTAAAAGGTCTGTCGTTTTTGATGTAATAATGGTTCCATCCTGTAACTCAATTGCTGCAGTAGGAACACCAAGCTTCGCCGCACGTTCCTTTGCGGCAACAGTAACTTTTCTGTCATCTGTCGTTATCTTTGCCTGATTCATCAGGAGTTCGATCTTGTAGACCTCATTCTCTGTAGACTCCTCATTTGCAAGTTTTTCTAACGCAATATAGTATCTGCGTATAATTTCCATCTTAGAAGCCTGACAGCATACTTCATCATCAACGATACAGTTTCCTGCCATATTAACGCCCATATCTGTCGGTGATTTATACGGATTTTCACCGTAAATGCCTTCGAAAATCGCATTTAATACAGGAAAGATCTCAATATCCCTATTGTAGTTAACTGTAGTTTCTCCATAAGCCTCTAAATGGAATGGATCAATCATATTGATATCATTTAAATCGGCTGTTGCTGCCTCATATGCCAGATTAATCGGATGCTTAAGTGGGATATTCCAGATTGGAAAGGTCTCATATTTTGCGTACCCTGCTTTAATCCCCCTTTTGTTATCATGATAAAGCTGAGACAAACAGGTAGCCATTTTCCCGCTTCCCGGTCCCGGAGCCGTAACCACAACCAAAGGTCTCGTTGTTTCTATGTATTCATTTTTTCCATAGCCTTCATCACTGACAATCAGTGGGATGTTTGATGGATATCCTTCAATTGAATAATGCAGGTAAACCTTGATTTTTAACTTTTTCAGTTTTTTCTTAAACTGATCTGCTGCCTTCTGTCCTGCATAGTGTGTGATCACGACACTTCCGACAAAAAGTCCCCGCTCATCAAACTCACTCATCAAACGTAACACATCTACATCATAAGTAATTCCAAGATCCCCTCTGATTTTATTCTTTTCAATATCATCTGCACTGATTACGATAACAATCTCCGCATCATCTGCAAGCTGGAGAAGCATTTTCATTTTGCTGTCCGGCTCGAATCCCGGCAACACTCTGGATGCATGATAAT
>JAAYYM010000192.1 GCA_012515365.1 Clostridia bacterium | reverse complement strand
CAAAGAGAGGTAGGACTTGATACCATGGGGTATGCTCCTGCACTGAGAGCGGCCTTACGACAGGATCCGGATGTTATTCTCTTAGGAGAGATGCGTGATTTGGATACGATTTCGACAGCTGTTACTGCTGCTGAAACAGGCCATTTGGTATTATCCACACTGCATACGATCGGAGCACCAAGTACCATCGACCGTATCGTTGATGTATTCCCACCTCATCAGCAAGAGCAGATCCGCGTACAGCTTGCAGCGGTTCTGGAATGTGTTGTATCACAGTCACTGTTACCATTAAGTGATGAATCAGGCGGACGATGTGCTGCTTTTGAAGTAATGATCGCTAATCCGGCAATCAGAAATCTGATTCGTGAAGGAAAGACATTCCAGATATCTTCTATTATGCAGACAAGCAAAAAACTGGGAATGGTTACAATGGATGATGCACTTTATGATTTATTTGTAGCCGGTAAGATTACACGTGACACTGCTTTAGAGTTCGCTCAGGATTTCACATATCTGAGTAGAAAATTAAGCTGATAGGGGAGGTAAGTTTTTGTGGCTGGTTATTCATATTCGGTAATAGATAAAAACGGAAATACGAAAAAAGGAAGTATAGAAGCTGATACAGAAGAAAAAGCAGTAGCGCTGCTAAAGGCAGATGGCTATATGCCGATAGAAATAACAGAGCAGACCATGCTGACAAAGGATATTAATCTGGAAATAGGCGGAAAACCAAGTGCCAGAGATTATAGTGTATTCTGTAGACAATTTGTCAGTATGACGCAGGCAGGTGTTACTTTGATCGACTGTCTGAATATGTTAGGTGAGCAGACAGGTAACAAACGTCTTGCTAAAGCAATCAAAGAAATCCAGAGCGATGTTGAAAAGGGTGAATCTTTAACAAGTGCGATGCGCGCACAGAAATTTTTCCCATCTCTGCTTTGCAGTATGGTAGAAGCAGGTGAGGCATCAGGTAGTTTGGATGTTGCATTTGATCGTATGGCAACACATTTTGAGAAGGATGCCAAGATCAAAGGAATGATTAAAAAAGCGGCTATTTACCCAATTTTAGTCTGCGTAGTTGCTGTCGGTGTAGTTATTGTCATGCTGACGACGGTAATCCCAAGCTTTACAAGTATGTTTGCTGATATGGATATGGAGTTGCCAGGGATCACAGTGGCTGTCATGAATGCCAGTGATTTTATGATGAGCCGATGGTACATTGTAGTGGGAATCATAGTCGCCATTGTATTAGCAATCCGATGGTTTAAATCTACCAGTATCGGTGAGATCATGTTTGCTAAGATTGGCTTGAAGATGCCATTGTTTGGACAGCTTACCGTAAAGACGGCAGCTGCACGTTTTGCACGAACAGTCAGTACGCTGCTCGCAGCAGGTATTTCTCTTGTAGACTGCATCGAGATCACAGCTAACATTATGGATAATAAGATCATTAAAGATGCCTTGTTTGGATGTAAGGAAGAAATTGTACAGGGTACTCCATTATCAATACCACTTCAGGCAACAGGTCTTTTTCCACCTATGGTTCATCAGATGACTAAGATCGGAGAAGAAGCAGGTGATCTGGAGGGCCTGTTAGAAAAGCTGGCGGATTATTACGAAGAAGAGGTAGAAATGGCGACACAGTCAGTTATGGCTGCAATGGAACCTATGATCATCATTGTACTGGCAGGTGTAGTAGGTACTTTGGTAGGTGCAGTTATGGCTCCTATGGCTAAGATGTATGAAGGACTTGATAATTTATAGTAAGAAAGTAGTGGTGCAATAGTACTAGTTTTTGCAAAAAAGTACTAATGCAACGAGCCGGATGATTCGATATAATATGTATTAACCACAGACGTAATAGGGACGTTTGTGATTAAGAATCACTACCCGTAAAACGGGATGGTGAAATATAATTAAAAACAAGAAGGAGAATAAAAGTATGAAGAAGTTAAACAACAAAGGTTTTTCATTAGTCGAACTTATTATCGTTATTGCTATCATGGCAGTACTCATTGGTATCTTAGCACCTCAGTTCCTGAGATATGTTGAGAAATCAAGAATCCAGAAGGATGAAACAGCTATTGAAGAGTTAAGAAAAGCATGTGAAGTTGCACTCGCAAATGAGCAGGTTGCTAAATCTGTTGGTACAGAATCATTCCCATATAGTATTGCAATCAACAACACAGGTGCTTTCACAATTGGTAATGCTGCTCTTAATACAGAAGTATTAGCAACAATCGGTGATTCAACACTGAAGTTTACATCTAACCTGTATACAGGTTCAACAGGTACAACAGTTGATATTACCAGACTTACAGATGGTTACAAGGTTACAGCTGTTCTGTTATCAGGAGTTTAAGATTATCTGATTTAGAATTTTAATGTGAATTGTTTGAAAGGACATTATCCCTATGACCCCTGAAGCTATTTTGTTTTACATACTGGCATTCGTATATGGTATTACGATCGGAAGTTTTCTGAATGTATGTATCTACCGGATTCCCCAAAAAGAGAATATAGCGAAGGTGCGTTCACATTGTATGAATTGTGGATATCAGCTGAAGTGGTACGATCTCGTACCACTCTTCAGCTATATCGCACTTGGTGGTCGATGTCGAACATGTAAAAAGAAGATTTCTATGCAGTATCCTTTAATCGAGGCACTTAATGGAATATTCTATGTATTGGTTTTATGGCAATATGGTTTATCATGGAACACAGTGATTTTCTGTCTGATGTCGTCAGCACTGCTGGCACTCAGTGTGATAGACTTTCGCACATTTGAAATCCCAATCGGGTTTAATGTGTTTTTACTGACGCTAGGGCTGATTCATCTTGCCCTGGATTATACCAATTGCTTACAGTATGTAATCGGCCTAGTAGTCGTCAGTGGGTTTTTATTGATTATCTATGCAGTAACAAAGGGACGTGGCATTGGTGGCGGAGATATTAAACTGATGGCAGTCTGTGGATTATTAATTGGCTGGAAATTAATTATACTTGCGTTTATTTTAGGATGCATCGTTGGCGCTGTGATACATTGTATCCGTATGCGTGTTGTAAATGCGGAGCGAATGCTGGCAATGGGACCATATTTGTCAATAGGTGTATTTGTTGCGGTGTTATGGGGCAGACAAATACTGGAATGGTACATGACATATTGGTTTTCATAATGAAGGAGAGGAACTAGGGAGAGATGGCAAAAGTATTAAGTGTTGAAGTTGGATATTCTCTGACAAAGATTTGTGAAGTAGATTTTAAAGTCAAAAATCCAAAGGTATACAATAACCTGACTATTACGACACCGGCAGGCGCTTTGGAGGATGGATTTATTAAAGATCCTGATGCATTGGCAGAGGCGATCAAAGCTGCTCTTGACAGCAAGGGAATCAAGACAAAACAAGCGGTTTATTCTATTAATTCAACAAAAATCGCTAATAGAGAAGTTTTTTTACCATTAGTAAAGGAAAACAAACTTGAATCATTAATTGAGATTAATGCAGGAGATTATTTCCCTGTTAACATATCAAATTATAAACTGACACACAGTATTTTAGGTCAGGTAGACGGTGAAGATGGAGCAAAGCAGTATAAACTTATGGTACTCGCAGCACCTAAGGATATGCTTGAAAGTTACTACACCTTATCTCAAAAGGCTGGACTTAGCGTATCTGCTCTTGATTATAGCGGAAACAGTATTGCAGCATCTGTAAAGGGTGCATTTAAAGAAGGAACACATATGGTTGCCAAGATAGATGAGCGATCTTCTATTTTGACGATTTTTTCTGATGGAGAAATGATCCTGCAAAGAACAGTTCCATATGGTGGTGATGCTGCCGTAGAAACAATTATGGATTCTGAAGAGGCAGAAGGAAAGGTTTCCTATGAATCAGCAGTTGAGATGCTTAGAAAGAAACCATGTATCCGTCAGTCCATGAATCCGGAACTGGATGATCCGGATGATGAAAGTGATGATGAAATTAAGAAATTCCGTTTGGACGTTACCGAATCATTGGGAATGCTTTCAAATGGTATTTTACGAGTGATAGATTATTATAATTCAAGAAATTCAGATAAACAGATCGAAAATATTTATGTAACTGGTTATGCAGAAAACTTCATTGGTCTTGATTCTTTTATGAGCAATGAGATCGGAGCAAAGGTACAGTCCTT
>JAAYYM010000191.1 GCA_012515365.1 Clostridia bacterium | reverse complement strand
TTAATAATATAAAATATGCAATCGTGCATAGAACACACTTGATCCGGTATTTGGGCTCCAAAGAATTCACTTGCATTTTGAGTTTTGTCTGTAGATGTTTTATATTCAATGATATATCTTCCTTGTCGTGTTTTTGTTCCATGTTATTCTAATGGTATAATGTCGTTGACATTATACCATGTGTTTCACACATGATCATTTATGCGCACTAATACATGCGCCGGTATAATGTCGTTGACATTATACCATAAATTGACTTGGAATGGAATAGAGAAAGCCCTGACTGTTTTTTCATCAGGGCTGCTTAAGAAAGCTATTGTGATTGATATGTTTTTATTCAAATACAAAGTATTCGGGGTATTGCTTGCGGATCTGACCTTCGTCTACATCATATCGGCCTAGATGTTTTTCGACCAGCTGTTTGGCTGTTTCCGGGTCGTTGTCGCGGATGGCTTCTAACATCATGCGATGATCCTTGACGATCTTCATATCTTTAACAGCGACCATCGTCATGGTACGTACACGGTCATAGTGGATCATCATTGTACTTTTCATGGTATAGATGCTTTCTTTTTTGGCTATTGAAAATATCATTTTATGAAATTCATTATCAAGCTGTAGGATTTTGTCTGCTACAATATTTTGAAGATAGAATTCCTGTAGTTTAACATTCTCTTCAAGTTTCAGGATATCCTCTTTCGTTGCCAGTTTGCAGGCAAGCTCTATAACCGCGGTATCGAGTACCTTTCTTAAGAATCTGGACTCCTCTACCATTTGCGGATCCACTAAAGAAATGTAGCTTCCCCGCTGTGGATAGATTTCGACGATCATAGCTTTGTTTAAGTCAATGATTGCTTCCCTGATTGGAGTTCTGCTTACCCCTAATTCTTTTGACAACTCGTTTTCGCTGATGCTGCTTCCGGGTTTTAACTCTAAGGATACAATATTATCTTTTAACATACGGAATGCGTATTCACGCGCCGTTTCTCCAGCGAAACGCTCTGTAATAACCATATAACTTCCACCTTATCTCGTATATACTTCCATCCAGAATCATGATCACTTAAATCTGTATTATTTGTAAGCCTCTTCTTCACTAAGCAGCTCATATCCGGCGTCAGTCAGCTGTTTTTCTGCTGTTACGACGTCTGCAATCTTAAGGATCATTGATACATAGCTCTTTGTTGAGAGTACATACAGGTATTCAATATTTAAATTTTCAAGCGGCTTGAGCAGTTGATTAAATGATCCGATTTCATTGGAAATCTTAACTGCTACGACATTCGTCAGTTTTGCTGATATTTCATGTTCCTTCAGAACCTCCAAGGCACGTTCCGGTTTAGAAACGATCAGACGCAGTACACCATAGTCTTCTGTCTCAGCCATGCTGAGTGATGCCACATTGATCTGCTCGTCTGCAAGTGTCTTCATTACTTTTGACAGCCTGCCCTCTCGGTTCTCCATAAAGACTGATACTTGTTTTACTGACATATAGACCCCTCCTTTACACTAAGACACGTTTATCGATTACACGTTTTGCCTTGCCTTCACTTCTCTCAATGGTCTTCGGCTCAACCAATTTCACTTTGACAGCAAGTCCCAATGCCATTTTAATCGTATTTGCAATTTTCTTATTTAAAGCATCCAGTGCACGCATATCATCTGAGAAGAATTTCTCATTGACTTCTACCCAGATTTCCAACGTATCCTGATGGTTAACACGATCTACGATCATCAGATAGTACGGTGTTGATTCACTCACTTCAAGAAGCGCTGCTTCCACCTGTGAAGGGAATACGTTAACGCCACGGATAATCAGCATATCATCACTACGTCCCTTAAATCTGGAGATTCTCGGAAGTGTACGTCCACACTCACATGTTGAATAGTCGATGCTTGTCAGATCTTTGGTACGGTAACGAAGCAACGGCAAAGCCTCTTTTGTCAGTGTCGTAAATACAAGCTCTCCTGTCTCCCCCTGCGCTACAGGCTCTAATGTGTCAGGATTGATGATTTCAGGAAGGAAATGATCCTCATAAACATGCAGACCATTATGATGTTCACAGTCACATGCAACACCTGGTCCCATGACTTCTGACAATCCATAAATATCATACGCTTTAATATTCAGACGTTTTTCGATCTGAAGACGCATATTTTCTGTCCATGGCTCTGCGCCACAAATGGCTGCTTTTAATTTGATATGTTTGATATCGCCTGATTCCTCAAGTGTTTCAGCAATATGTAACAGATAGGACGGCGTACATGCGATTGCTGTTGCACCAAAATCCTGCATCATTGTCGTCAATTTCTTTGTATTTCCGGTAGACATCGGAACAACAGTTGCACCAAGCTTCTCTGCACCATAATGTGCGCCAAGTCCTCCAGTGAATAACCCGTAGCCATATGCGACCTGGATGATGTCATTCTTTGTAATGCCCGCCTGAGACATCGCTCTGGCAACACATTCACTCCAGATCTCGATGTCACGTCTGGTATATCCAACAACAGTTGCTTTGCCTGTTGTACCTGATGATGCATGGACACGTACCACCTCTGACTGTGGTACTGCAAATAATCCAAATGGGTAATTATCTCTTAAGTCAAGCTTCGTTGTGTAGGGAAGCTTATTTAAATCTTCTATTCCATGTATATCTCCGGGTTCCAAGCCAAGTGCCTGCATTTTCTTCCGGTAGAATTCTACATTATGATAAACGCGGTCGACTAACTTCACTAGTCTTGCGCTCTGTAAATGCTGCATTTCATCTCTGCTCATGCATTCTCTTGCTTCATTCCATATCATAGCAGTTTCCTCTCTTTCATTATCATCCTATTGCGCGAACATTTCAAGTTATAATTCCTCAAAACCTACCTCAAATGCTCGTTTATTTATCTCAATTGTTTTTGGTTTGACTGTCTTTTCGATTACCTTCATCCAGTCTTCCTTAGAAAAATCCATATGCCTTGCAGCGATGCCTAATACAATTACATTAAAGACTCTGGAATTACCAAGCTTCTTTGCTTCACTCATAGCATCTACGGTGATCACCTTGTATTTTTTTGAAAGATCTTCTAATATATGATCCGGATATTCTGCTGCTCCGATGACCACGGGCATAGGGTCAATTCGCTGGTCATTTGCGATGATGACTCCATCCGGTTTCAAAAAATGTGCATATCGCAGCGCTTCAAGCTGCTCAAATGCGATGAGAACATCTGCCTGACCCTCTTCTACGATAGGCTCTGCTACCTGTTCCCCATATCTGACAAACGTTACGACACTGCCACCTCTCTGGGCCATTCCATGTACCTCAGAAAGCTTCACATCATAACCTGCATCTATAGTAATACCGCCTAAAATACGGCTCGTAAGTAATGTTCCCTGTCCACCTACACCAACAATCATTATATTTTTCGTTTCCATGACGAATCCTCCATTTAATTGATAACTTTGATCAGTTCTATCTATATTGCAACATCCTCGATTGCGCCAAACTTACATAAGCTCTTACAAAGTCCGCAACCGTTACACATTGTATCGTTAACAGATACCGTACCGTCTGCATTTTTTGTAAGTGCAGGGCATCCCGGTTTCATACACATGCCGCATTTCTTACATTTTGCAGGATCTGCCACACACTTTTTCGTAATCGGAGTTTTATTCAGCAATACACATGGAGACTTTGTAATGATCACTGACACTTCATCTCTTGCTGTTTCCTCTTTTACAATCTTTTCAAGTGCTGTAGTGTCAAATGCATTGACCTCTATAACATGTTTGATACCGATTGATTCACAAAGTTTCATAATATTGATTGCATAGGTCGGATCTCCTTGCAGCGTTGTTCCTGTTGCTGCGTGATCCTGATGCCCTGTCATTCCTGTTGTAGAATTATCAAGGATCATAACAGTTCCGGTGCCCTGATTGTAAACCATGTTGATCAGAGAATTAACACCTGTATGCATAAATGTGGAATCACCGATTACGGCTACCCAGTTTTTAATATAATCTTTTCCCTTTGCCTTCTCCATACCATGAAGTGTGGAAATGCTGGCACCCATACGTACGCACGTATCAACTACACTAAGCGGTGGCACCGCTCCGAGTGTATAACATCCGATATCACCTGCTGCATGGATTTTAAGTTTATTTAACACAGAATATACACTTCTATGTGGACAACCCGGACAAAGAATTGGAGGTCTGTTAGGGATTTGTGCCGGTGCCTCTGTATTCACTTCTATTTGAAGGATTGCACGTCTTAGCATATTGGCACTGTATTCACCCTGCACAGTCAGAATTTCTTTACCGATTGCCTTGATTCCCCAAGATTTAACCTGTGTTTCAATCAATGGATCAAGCTCTTCTACGATATAAAGTGTATCTACTTTCTTCGCAAAATCTTCGATCAGTTTTCTAGGAAGCGGATTCACGATACCAAGCTTTAATACGGAGGCACTCGGGATGGCTTCTTTCACGTACTGATAAGGGATACCGCTTGTAATGATACCGATCTTTGTATCATTCATTTCGATACGGTTAATCGGAAACGTACATCCATCTTCCTCAAGCTGTTTATTTCTAGCCTCCACTACCAAATGACGCTTTACTGCATTTGCAGGCATCATAACGTTTTTGACTGGATTTCTTTCATATGGCTTATCTGCAATATCTTCACGCTCACACAGCTCAACCATTCCCTGAGAATGTGCAAGTCTTGTTGTTGTTCTCAAAATGACTGGTGTGTCATATTTTTCACTCAGTTCAAATGCATATTTCATAAAATCTTTTGCTTCCTGAGAGTCAGATGGCTCTATAACAGGAACCTGTGCTGCTCTTGCCACCATTCTGGTATCCTGCTCATTCTGTGAGCTATATAATCCCGGATCATCAGCTGCGACCATTACAAGTCCACCGCCAACGCCCATATATGCATTGGTATATAAAGGATCTGCTGCCACATTAACACCCACATGCTTCATAGATGCCATAGAACGGACACCGCTGATAGAAGCACCGATTGCTACTTCCATGGCCACCTTTTCATTTGGAGACCATTCACAGTACAAACTGTCCTTATATTGTACAAGGTTTTCGCTGATTTCTGTACTTGGTGTACCCGGATAAGCAGCGGATACCTTTACTCCTGCTTCATAGGCGCCTCTTGCAATGGCTTCATTTCCTAACATTACGACTTTTTGTTTCTGATCACTCATTTGATTTTCTCCTTCTGATTCAACGTTTCATAGTTCGATTGATAAAATAGGCATCTCATAAGAAATCCTTATGATAATAAAAAAAGCTCCATCCCATAAAAGGGACGAAACTAATCAGCTCGCGGTACCACCCAAATTCCTGTTGACCTATGAAGGCATACAGGCACTCTGTCTGTGTAACGTACAGTGACGTTTTCCTTTACTGCGAACTCTTATTGTGAAAGAAATTCATTTCAAGGAAACTGCTCCGGTGGGAAATTCGAATGATTGTCTGAACTTAAGGAAGCTCTCAGCCGGTGACTCCCTCTCTCTTAAAGAAAACAATCTTCTACTGCGCTTATCATAATCTACGATAAAACAACACCATCAATGCATTTTACGATTGCATAAATTCTAATTGAGATTAATTATATTCATATTTTGTGTTCTTGTCAACTACTAGTTTTCTGTTTTTCACTGTTTTTCGCTGTTATTCACTGCTTTCTCTTCCAGCATTTGTCCATAGCTTACGACTTTATTACGGCCTGTCTGCTTTGCATGGTACAATGCTTCGTCCGCTCTCTTCACTGTTTTTTCATAGTCATCCACATAAAATGCAATACCGACAGAAACGGTAATCTTGCATACATGATTATCTGCTTCCTCTATTGACTTGCGCATCTTTTCTGCTACACCAAACGCATTTTCTGGTTTGCAGTCAAACATAATGATCACAAATTCTTCACCGCCCCAGCGGATCACGACATCATTTTTTCTCACACTCTGATTGATGTGTTCGGCAATGAACTGCAGGATTTCGTCTCCTTTATCATGTCCGTAAACATCATTGACACGTTTAAAGAAATCAATGTCTAACATCATAATCGTAATGTTTTTGCTGATGCTTAGCAGATCCTTTCCATCATTAATCAGGCTTTCGATTTTGTTTCTGTTAAACACTCTGGTCAGCGGATCCTGCATCAGTGATGCTTCCAGTTCATTTTTCATAACATAATGTTCGTAGTAGGTATCCGTGATTACAAACACCACCAGGCACATTCCAAATACCATCGGTATGTTCAGTGACATCATCAGATCAAATTCTTCATAATGAATAAACAAATTAGACAACAGAATGTTGGCAATAGAAAATGCTGCATTTGCAGATGCCCATAGTGGCGGTGCCGCAAATGAAACAACGAGAAATACCAGCTGGATAATGATAAAGCCCTCTCTTGCATGACTTCTGTCCGGTAAAAACCAAATTGCTCCGATAGTTCCCCACATGATCAGATGTGGAATCAAAAGCGAAAAGGGCACCATGATCTTATAGTTTTTACAACGTTTTTGTAAATAAATATAAATAAGAAGTGGGATCAGAATTGCAAATCTTGGCAAGATCGTCTCAAAAGCAAAACGGTCAAAAAGCTGGCAGTCAGAAATAAAGTACGTGGTCGAAGCCAGACACGCAACAATTACTACCATGAGATTAAATCTCTGGTAGTAATTGTACTGTGACTGGTAAAATGCCTCTTTATCCTTTTTATCAAGTTTAAAATAACTCATGCTCTTCATGATATAACCCCTATCACCCTCAAAAACCAAATCTAATGATATCATGATTCACTTTTTAAGGCAATTAGTAAATATCAAAATACATTTTTTCCGAACTGCCTGTATATCTTGGTCCGATGCCCCTGATTACTAAGAACGGACGGTAATCAGGACGGCTGATACCAGTATGATTGGTATATTCAACCTGATAATCAACACCCTGCTTCAATAGTCGTCCATTGACCTTTACAATCGGTTTTGGCTCAATTGCCTTACCTTTATATTTCTGTCTCTTAATTGCTTTTATCGACACAATTGCAGAATCACTTAAATCTCCCGGTAAGATTTCATACTGTGTACTTAGCATCGGCTTATTCGTAGCTGTGACATTGCTCCATCCTGAGCCTGCAGGAGTGATAAGCACGGTTGCTGTTCCCGGCTCTTTCATATTATAGTAGGTTAGTTTATAGGCAGTCTGTGGTTTTAGTACTTCCTGTGTCAACTTGTCATAAACAATAATTTCAGCCTTTTGCGTCTTTCCATTATAATATAGAGACGGTATCTTCGGATATACCAAAAGCTGTGAATCAGAAAATGTATTTTTCAAAATATGAAAAGAGGTGTTCACAGTTCCTGTATAATTTCCTTTTCCGGTAATCGAGACAGTCGCATATTTTCTTTCGGTTGAAGGATTTGTATTGTTCTTATAGGTAAGTTTGTAGTCTGTTCCTGCTGCCAGTCGGACTGGTACGTCCAAGGAATGATCCAGAACAGTTACCTCTGGTGCTTTTGGATATCCGGTGTATATCT
>JAAYYM010000190.1 GCA_012515365.1 Clostridia bacterium | reverse complement strand
ACTTTTTATCACAGATAAATGCTCCACATTTCGATAAAGGTTCCAGATACGTTTAACTGCAATTACCTTATTAGAAGACAGTGTTCCTCTGCTTCTGCGATATAACGTCAGCGATTCATCAAGTCCATATGCATCATATCCCTTTTTCAGAATGCTCCACCACGTTGCAGTATCCTCACTTGGTACATCAGGCATATGTATGAATTCTTTAGAAATCTTCGTCAAGTCAAACATAACTGTACTGGTAAAAATTGTTGTATTCTTTAATGCTGCCTGATATTTTATTTTGGAAGGTACACGTACTATTTTCTGAACACCGATTCCATTTTCATCTGCAAATTCGTAACCGGTAAATGAAAATGCACAATCATTTTCCTTCATAAAAGCAAGTTGATGCTCCAGCTTTTCTGGCGACCACAGATCATCCGCGTCAACAAAAGCAAGATATCTTCCCCTTGCAGCATCAATTCCCTCGTTTCTTGCCTTAGCAGCTCCGCCACCTCGTTCTTTACGAATTAAATGGATTCTTTCTGACAGATAACTTTTCATGATTTCCAGACCATCATCTGTTGAACAATCATCTACCATAATCAGCTCCCAGTCAGTAAATGTCTGGCTTCTGATAGACTGAATTGTATCCTCGATGCACTTTGCTGCATTATATACAGGTATCACTACACTGACAGTAATCGGTTTATCCTGTGTCATTTCAACTCATCCCCTCGTTCAATCGGCGTGATGTTTCCGTCTCCAACCCCTTCTGTACTCTCTAATGATAATAAAATCTTTAATGTTAATATGATCAATTTCATATCCAGCCAAAATGAATAATGCTCAATATAATAAAGATCCAGTTTTAATTTATCATATGGCATAGAATTGTATTTTCCATAAATCTGGGCATATCCGGTCAATCCTGCTTTTACCTTTGTCCGGTAGGAAAACTCAGGCATCTGGTCTGTATATTTATCGATAATCTCTGGTCTCTCAGGTCTTGGTCCGATAAAAGACATCGTGCCGTTTATGACATTAAATAATTGTGGCAGTTCATCAATTCGTACCTTTCTGATAATCTTTCCGATCGGAGTGATACGATCATCGTTCTTACTCGCAAGTCGAGCCACTCCATCCTTTTCCGCCTCTATGATCATACTACGAAATTTATAGATTTTAAAAGGTTTGTCATTAATCGTACATCTGACTTGTGTATAAAAAACCGGTCCACCATCGTATAATTTGATCGCGATCGCCGTCAACAGCATAATAGGTGAAGTAATGATAAGGATCAGAATGGCAAACAAAAAATCGAACATTCTTTTCACCATAATCTGTTCTGGCTCCATGGGCGTACTTTTAGTCAGTAGCAGCGGAGTATCAAATAAATGTAGCATTTCGGATCCGTTTAAAATGATATCAGAAATTTTTGGCATAACATAAACATCAACTGATTTCTGATAACAGTATTTAAAGATTCTATTTCGAATTGCAGTTGGAATATCCCACATCATCACTACTTCATGCTTATCAATAACGTTGCAGATTTCCTTTAAATCCATATCTGCCCTGATACTTTCTGTAATACAAAACTGATGCTTCCTCGTCTTTACTTTGTTTACAAACTGTTCGGTATGCTTACCCTCGTAGATTAGCAGTACATCAAGCGGAGGGAACAAAGTCCGGTATCCAAAAGTCGCTGCTACAATCCAGCCTCCAACGCAGATACATTGGACGATTCCTACAACAAACATCGGTAAAACAGATGGAAAATGGTAAGCAAGCAGACAGGCAATTAAGTATAACAATGCATCCGCACAAGCTGTTGCAAATACCTGTGAAAAAAGTAATTCCAGCATTCTGTATGATCCGACCTTCAATCCACCATACATAACAGAAAAAAAGAATAAAATAATCACATAAACAGCAAGAATAAAAATATGACCTTTATAAAAATACTGTTTTGGTAATTGAAGGTTATAATAGTTTACCCATACGATACCAATCACAGTCGTTTCTAACGCAACAATAAGAAGCGACACAAAAAATGTATATGCTCTTTTTCGCACAGTCTTCTGTTTCAAACAAACACCTCATCTTTTATTAAGTATTTTCAAAACAAGGGCTCCCGGCAGTCCGGCTAAGATCATAACGGATGAGAGCTCTGTGTTTTTAAAAATTTTTTCTGATACAAAACCTGCATAAATCCAGTAATAACTCACATATTTCAATTTCAGAATAGAAAATGGCGTGATTTCCGCCCTTTGTTTATAATATAAATACCATGCATGTGGATTATCTTCTCTGAGTTTGCGGACATTCGCCGTATAACCTGCCTCAACGATTTCACATATCGTCAATATTTCCGGCAAGATCAATAATTGATAGTTCCTGTCTATTTTATCATAGATATAATCTTCTGGCACATATTTTTCCCCTTCAATTTCAGGAAACAGATTTTCTTTCAATATTTTTGTCCTGAAAACCAGTGTTGTTTCACCCTGAAAACCGTGAAGATATAAGCCATAAAGGGTAGATGAACCACTAAGTGGAAACGGCATACCTGATAACAACTCATTCTCACTTTTCCCCTTATGAGCCACAATTCCCGATTTGTTATCATCCTTTTCCCTGCACCATTTTTCAATGACAACGTCTACTGCTGTTTTCGACAGATAATCATCAGAATCAACACAGAGAAACAACTCTGTATCTGCATGTCTGACACCTGTATTATGTGCACGCATTTTTCCGCCATTTGACTGATAAATATACGTGATTTTAAGATTACCCTCATGCTGCCATTGTTCCACTAACTCACGTGTATGGTCTAAAGATCCATCATCTACAATCAGCCAGCAAAAATCTCGACACGTCTGTTCCAGCAGACTATGATACAAACGGGGCAGTAAATGCTCTCGGTTATAGGTTGGAGTAAAGATAGTTAAAAGCATGTTTGTCTCCTACTTATGAAAATCCCAGTGTAATTCACTGTAATCAATGATTGGTGAAACTGCAGCCTCTTTTAATTCATATTTGTAAACGATGCTTGTCTGTGTTCTTTCGACCTCACTCAATCCGTTACGCTCTAAAAACGGGATGATTCCATTTTGGGTAGAAACAACAACATATTCTGTTTTGGTTGCTTCCAGCGCATCTATAAATTCCTGATCACTTAATGGCTGATAACGAACCAGAACTGCCAATAACCGGTATTGAGGATTTGCCTCATCCGCAAGCATCTCATCCGTGTACGCGTTGCTTACGGCATAGAGATAATCTTCCCTGTCAATTGTTAAAAGTATCGTCGGATCATACTGCCGCATTTCCATATTATAATGATATTCCATAAGTGCACGTGGATAAGAATGATCTGCATCGCCATGAATGATTTCAGAAATTTTGATCAGGTCATTAGAAATCTTATATCTGTTCTCCGCCCATACATATCCATCTGCATAAACAAATTTTCCGGAAATACAAAAAATAACGAGAAAAATAACAGCTGCCATACACCGTTTTGCACGGTCATTGAGCATCAGCAAAATCCTGGTAGAAACATAAGGAACTACGATAACCACCGGTGCGATCCAAAAAAAGCGGTAGTATTCTTTATTAACATCAAAAAAATGATTCAATACAATCGGAAACACTGGGTTATATACCGATAGTAATAGTAACACTGCACTTGGTATAAAAATCAACCGTTCCTTTTTAGTTCCCTTGATCAGCAAAAACAGGATTGCGGCAAGATACAGTATATAATAGGAGCCCTGTTCTGTATAATAGGACAGGCATTCCTGCAAATATTGAATTCCTAATTGTTCAACATGAAGCGTCTGCACAATACTGCCACCTTTCTACTAAAAAATCGGGTACGTATGAAATACAAAGTACCCTTTTACATATGCCACATACATCAGTGCCATACAAACTCCCGGTAATGCACAGAGCAGATACCCTAACAAAATCCTCAAATCCTTCTTAATTAAGGCAAGAGGAATAAATAAAACCGATAAAGTCGCTGGAACCAGCATATTGGCAGAAGATGAAATTGCTGTTGCTCCAAAACATATCACAAAAAGCATGATCCATTCTCAGATTGTATGAGTTTGATCAAGCATTCTCATATACATATACAACAGTAGTACAAGTACAACATTACCTACGATAGATTTTCCTTCAAATGTTCTTGTAATCAGGAAATTAGATGACGTATAGATTGTTATAAACGTAAAATTAACAACTGCCATCAGGAAAATCATGAGTGCAGCAGCTCTCTTGTTATCTGGGAATAGTTTAATAGCAATCTGATAGTATATAAACTGTATAAAGATAACCACCACTGAGGTCATAATGATTTTCGTCTGCACAAGCGCCGGTATCCCGGTCAATTTACAGATCACGGCGTCATTCATGGAATAGGTAGCAAAGAAATATCTCATTTCAAAATGATCCTGCCAATTACCGGTATACGGATCATAAATATTCATAGAATCCGTTGCCACACTCGTTGCCACATTGCCGACATAATAAGTTGCATCTAATGTGAAATTATAGGCTCCCGCGATCAAGACAATTTGAGTAATACAAAGTATCAATAAGAATGCATAAAAAGATGGCGCTGATAGTATCATTCCTTTAATTTTTTTTAGCTGAGCCAACCATTTCTTTCGGCATAAAACAACAGACACTACCAAAACAATCGATACAATCGCAAGCCAGAGTACAACCATGTAAGAAAGAGGCTGAAACTTAAGCATCAATGGTACACAGGCGATCATAAAGATACTATGGTACAAAAAGAAACCGATCACACACGCCAAAGTAAATGAAAAACCTTGACCTTTGCGGTCTCCGATGATAAGTGATCCGAATATCATATAAATAAAACAATTTATCAAAATAGAAATGATACTAATCAAAAGAATCATGTCAGATTCTGCCTCCTGAAAATTCTCTTCCGTCCGTCATTCTGCTTCCATCTTATCTGGCTGTGGCTGCTCTGTCTGTGACTGCTCAGTATTCTCCTGCATATTCTGGATATACAGGGATAGGTTGTTTATTTTTGTATTTAAAGTAAAAATAGAACATGCAGTCAGTAAGACAAATATAATAAATGCAATCGCTAAAACCTTGATATTCAGTAATTTTTTCCCCACTACCGGTTCCTCCTTCATAGTCAATTCCTCTAATAATGGCCGATCGGTGCCATTTTTCAGCAAACCATATAGTATCAGTGGAACAATGATCTGCTTGATGATTAAAATTCCTGCAGATAATTCTGTTGCATTTTCCAATTTGGTCCCGTCTAAAGCCGGATAGGTAAATAAGCGAAACAGTATGCATACGAACAGGAAGCAACCCTGGCCGATCCGCTCTTTTGGGAAAAGTTGTGTCCCTAGCAGCCAATATGCTACTGCCGAAAATAACAAAACGATAATAGAAACAGGTGATAGTTCCAAATGCAATTGAAATCCACCGGCCATAAAAGCAATCAGTACCATCAGCAGATAGAACAAAATATGATATAGGATCTTTAATCCCTTAGTCAATTCCGTTTTCTTTGTCACCATCCGATCTGCCATCACACAAGCATATGAAGAAACCACGACGCAGGGGCAAAGTACAATGGCCGGATATAAAAACAGCTTTTTGATCCGATACCGTTTTTCCGCACAATATATCAATAAAAAGGAAAGTAAAAATAGTAAAAAACCTCGCATAATCTTTACCTCATACATGTTCTGTCATAATAACATTATTTTCATTATACTAGACATTCATTCTTTCAACAAGTAAGAAAATGGATGCGAGATTTGTCGATGAGTTTTTGTTTGTTTCTGTTTTTCTATATGATATTCTTTTTTATATCATTACTATCTATGAAAGGAGGAACCAAGATGTTATGCGGCTGGCTGTCGCCATACGGATCCTTTTATCCCTGTGATCCATATGGACATATTCAACTTGCAGAAAAACTAATCCACGACCTTTATCAAAATACACATGCCGACGCAATGGCCATCACACCTGATGAAATGCTGCTTCATTCACATTGGATCAAATTGTTTTGTGATGGACTGCATATTCAGCATATTACCAGATCATTCGTAGAAAATAAAACTTATCAGATTACCGATCCGCAGATTCAATGGATCATGAAATATCAGAAAATGCTCTCCAGCAGACAAGAACGATGTTTAAGTATCTACCTAGAATGCTGAACACATTTCATAAATAACAAGGAAACAGGGTATGTATTTCAAAAATAATCTGAAATACATACCCTGTTTCATATGTGTAAGCATTTATAATTTTGCATGATCGATATTTTCTACGAACCAGTTATATGCAAGTTTTATGCCTTCTTCTAATTCTACTTTATGAGTAAATCCAAGTTCATGAAGTTTGTCAACTTTTGTCAGTTTTCTTGGAGTTCCATCCGGCATATCCTGATTCCATACGATTTCACCTTTATAATCAACGATTTTCTTGATCGTCTCTGCCAGCTCTTTAATCGACACTTCTTTTCCGGTTCCAATATTAACATGCTGCAGTCCACTATAGTTTTCTAATAAGAATACACATGCATCCGCCATATCATCTACATAAAGGAATTCACGTAATGGAGTCCCTGTTCCCCAAAGTTCTACGCTTGGCTGATGATTAATCTTTGCCTCATGAAACTTACGAATCATGGCTGGCATCACATGAGAATTACTAAGATCATAATTATCATGAGGCCCGTAAAGATTTGTCGGCATACAACTGATAAAGTCATCCCCATACTGCATTTTATAGAACTTGCACATTTCAAGTCCTGCGATCTTTGCAATCGCATAGGCCTCATTTGTCGTTTCCAGCGGTCCGGTTAACAGTGCTTCCTCCGGGATCGGCTGCGGTGCCATTTTGGGATAAATGCAGGTACTTCCCAAAAACAACAGTTTTTTCACTCCATAACGATGCGCACACTCAATGACATTACACTGAATCTGCATATTCACATAAGCAAATTCTGCCGGCATTGTCTGATTGGCATTAATTCCACCAACCTTAGCTGCTGCCAGTATTACATACTCCGGTTTCTCCTGTTCGAAAAATGCATTCACGTCAGCTTGAGAAGTTAAATCAAGCTCTTTATGTGATCTTCCGATTATATTTTGGTAACCGCTCCTCTCGAGACTACGTACAATCGCAGAACCAACGAGACCATGATGACCGGCTACATATATCTTAGCATTCTTTTCCATTTCGATTTCCTCTATTCCTCATTACGATTGCGATATTCTAAAGAACTCATTCCGGCAATGTGACGCATGTCTGAATCAACCATCATTGATACAAGACCCTTAAAGTCTACCTTTCTCTTCCATCCAAGCTCTTTTTCAGCTTTAGAGCAATCGCCCCAAAGGAATTCAACCTCTGCAGGTCTGAAATATCTCGGGTTAACGTCTACAAGGATTTTTCCTGTCTCTTTATCATATCCCTTTTCACCAACACCTGTTCCACGCCATTCGATTGTAACACCAACCTCTGCAAAAGCAAGATTTACAAATTCACGTACGGTATGTGTTTCATTCGTTGCAAGGACATAATCTCCCGGCTTATCCTGCTGAAGCATTCTCCACATACCTTCAACATAATCTCCTGCAAATCCCCAGTCACGCTTTGCATCAAGATTTCCTAAAGAAAGTTTTTCTCTTTCACCTGCCATGATCTCAGATACGGCTCTTGTGATTTTTCTTGTTACAAATGTCTCACCTCTACGTGGTGATTCATGATTGAAAAGAATTCCATTACATGCAAATAAATTATATGCCTCACGATAATTAACCGTGATCCAGTAAGAGTAAAGTTTTGCCGCTCCATATGGGCTCTTTGGATAAAATGGCGTTTTTTCACTCTGAGGAGCTGTCTCAGGAAGTCCTCCAAATAATTCTGATGTAGAAGCCTGATAAAATTTACATTTTACTCCGCTTTTCTTAATTGCATCTAAAAGTCTTAATGTTCCGATACCTGTTGTTTCTGCTGTATATTCCGGTACTTCAAAGGAAACCGCCACATGAGACTGTGCAGCCAGATTATAGATTTCTGTAGGCTGTATCTGTTCGATCAGACGATTCAAATTACTTGAATCTGTCAAATCTCCATGATGT
>JAAYYM010000189.1 GCA_012515365.1 Clostridia bacterium | reverse complement strand
GCTCTCTTCTTGCACGCTGTTCTTCTGTTTCATTTCTTCGTCTTCTTCCCATAATTATAACCTCCGAAGTAGTGTCTCTTCTATTATACACTACTTCAGAGGTTTACACAAATTTTAGGATAGACTCGCTGCCACAGCTCAGGCAAACGGTGTGGATACAGAGCAGTATCTGACGGAACTGTTCTCGCAGCCTGTCGGGACGATTAGCTTGCCATTTAATACTTGATACTCAAACAGACCCACCTTCGAGGTGAGTCTGTTTCTTTGATAGCATATTCTGACGCTTACACTGTAACTGCTGATAATACTGCTGATAGTAATTTCTTAAACATTTTTCCTCCAAAATTTTAATATCGTTGTAAGTTGTGTTGTTGATAATCAGTTTGAATATTAAATTGTTAGTTTTTCCCGAATCTTAACACCTCCGTTTATCACATTCAAATTTTATCACACTGAGAAATAGATGTCAATTAATATTTTATGACATTTATTAACAGATCAACGCATAATAGGGACAAAACTAAAAAAGTACAACAACTTTTATGCTGTTGTACTCTTTTCGACTTTCGGAGGTGGATTATTATTCGTTTACAACTCTATCCGCACATCTTATTAATCCTTGATTAGATATTTTACTGGAATATGATAGATAGATTCTATATTTTTATATAACTCGCCCTTAACAAGAATTACCTGTACCCCTATTACCTCAACTCCAAGAGTAAGCAGATGTTTGATAATTGACTTTATTGTTGTTCCAGAACTAATAACGTCATCCACGATAATCACCTTATCACCGGTTTTGAAAGAATCAAAATACATATAGTTATGGTTATATGCAGTTTTTCTTAAAACTGGCATACCCTTGCTATCATCCTTTTCTGAGGTAATGCGGAGTATATTTATTGGCTTATTACATACATATGAAACCATCATTCCCCATGTGTGTCCTCCCGGCTCTGGAGATACGATATAATCAAATTTCGAATCTTCAGACTTGATACTTTGTGCCATACTTTCTGTTATTTCTGAAATCAGTTCTTTATCCATAAATGTTCCTTGCTCTCCGAAAGGAAATCTCCGGAATTTATATATTTCATTATCATCGTTGACAATCTCGATTACTTCCGAATTTTTGACAGCATTATGCAATTTTGGATAATCTGACATTTTTCTTTCTCCTTCTAAATCATCTATTTATGGAAATGAGTTTCAGATATCTTCTGAATATCAGGTTATCATTCAGCCTTAATTTCGTACCATTTCCGCCAAGAGGTACGGAGATCCACTTTGCGGATTCTGCATCGTAGTATTCGACCTCACTGAAACAGTTAAGAATCTTATTATTTCTATTCCATTTATAATATTTTTCAAATGGAAGGAACGGTACATTTTTGTCATTTACCTTTATGTCAGACAATTTTGAATAATCCATACCTATTGCATTGATAAGCTGAGTACGTATCTCATTCCAAGTCTGTTTATCAGGTTTATAATCAACAAGAGCAGTATTTCTTGCCTCAAGCTTGAAGAGTTGCTGCAATACAGGAATGAATTCACCAGAAAAACGTTGACTATATTCATCAATAAGAACCGAGCCCATTATCTCTTCAGCAGTCATTTTATCTAAAAGCTCTGTTGCATAAACTGAACCGAAAAGAAAATCTGCACTTTCTATATCTAGATATGGAACATCTTCTATATATTCTTTATCAAAACATCTTCTGAAAACTTCTTTCAATCTTTGACATTTCGGGCAATATCCGCATGGCCGTCCTCCATATTCATAAGCATCCCAGCAGGAGTCAAGTTTTAAAAGCTCATCTATGCCAATTAACTTGCAAAGATTTGAATAAACGCCATATGTATGGAGTGAAGCTATCGGAGAGATCACTCTGAAACCTTCATATCCATAATTATTCAGGAGTTCTTCAAACAGCATGATTGAAGGATAAGATTCTGTAGGTACCAAATCGCTTGTGCCATCACTGAATTGATGTATTGCGTCCCAAGGTATTCCGACTACTAGGTATTTTCCATAGTTCTCTTTTGTGTAAACATAAGGACATGCAAACGTTACATGGATATCGTCTGCCTGCTGAAAAGAAACGATGTCAGATCTTTCCTTTAAGCCGGTTATTGAACATACGCTGTATTTTTCTTTGTTAACTATCTCGCAGTATATATGCCCGTCATCAGCTGGTGTATCGTAATCATAACTGACCTTATAGTACTCAATCGTCTTGTTGCAAAATTCAAGCAATTTTTTGCAAAGTGTAGAATCTTTTCCCTGTGTATATCCAAGGTAAAATACATCACTCATGCATTTCTGCTCTTTAATTTCTTCTTTTTTTACTGGATAGGTTATCTTAGGAGAACTGTATTTGTAAACATTATGATAGAGTTTGCAACAATAGTTGAAATTATCTGACAGATACTTTTCTTCAAAAGACATTATTGGAACGTTAATCTGCATTTCTTCCGTTATCGAGCAATCTATCATTGCCCAAGAAAGCAGTGTAGTCTTTATTATATCTGCGCCTGTATTGCTGAACGTTTTTTTATGGAAACAAATATACTCACAGATTGTGTCACCTGAAATATCCTTTACAACTATTTTTGAATTATTTTCATCATTTGATAAGTAAAAATTCAGTTTCAAATAATCATCTCCTAACATACTTGGCAATCTAAATCTTTTGCAAAGCAGAAATCTCTCAGGTCATCAGCTATCTGCTTTCTTTTCGGACAATCTTCTACAATAATGTTGTTTTCACTAAGATACTGATCGTTGAACAAAGTGTCCATATATTTCAAACCAAGATCCGGAATAATACAAAGGGCTTTTTTTTCAGCTGGAATATCATACTCCCTTGCAGCTGATAATACACATCCGCTTGACGTACCTATCATTATTCCTTCCTTACGCATTGCTTCATAACACATCGAGAAGGAATGCTGATCCTCTACCTGTACGACCTCATCCACATATTCCTGCTTAAAATTACCTGATATGAAGTCATCACTTATAGACTGGATAAGATGATCCATATAATGTTCATCCTCTTTATTGAAATGACTTTTGTATATGCCACCAACTGGTTCTACTCCGATTATCTTCACACTAGGATTTTTTTCTTTAAGGTATTTCCCTATTCCGGAAATAGTTCCTCCAGTACCGATAGTTGCAAATAAATAGTCTATATCAGCATTCATCTGATTCCATATTTCAGGACCTGTTGAATAATAATGTGCCATTACATTATTATTGTTGTTGAACTGATCAACATAATAGACATTTTCGTATTTTTCTGCTATTCTCTTTGCAACACCGACATATCCTTTTTCACCGGAAGATGGATACTTGCTGTCACAGATAATGACTATTGCCCCAAATGCTTTTAAAAGATTTATCTTTTCAATAGGAACATCTGAAAAAACAGTACAAATTAAATGAAGTTCATATACGGAAGCTGCAAAGCATAATCCCAATCCGGTATTTCCACTGGTTGCTTCTATTATTGTATCGCCTTTTTTAAGCTTTCCGTTGTCCCAAGCTTGCTTTACCATATTAAAAGCTGCTCTGTCCTTTATTGAAAAAGTCGGATTATAATACTCTAATTTTGCATATACATTTTTGTTATTAAATAGTGTATCAAGTTTTATAATAGGTGTATTCCCTAACACTGCGTTTACCAATGATTTCATATTATCCAACTTAGAAGTTAAATTGTGTTCAATCCTTTCATAATAGATTTTTTTGACTGTAACAACTTCTTAAGTAAATATTATTTTATATACTCTATTACAGCTTTAAGTGAGATTAATAATTGTAATTTCTTGTTATATTATTATTGAACGATGTGTAAAACTCATCAATATCGATATCAAGTGCAAGGCATATCTCTACAATGTCATTGTGATCCTCAAAAAGAATAAGTGTATCGCTAAAATCCAAAGTATCCTCGCAACATAACCACATAGTATTCATACAGGGATAAACTGGTATTAAAAGGTTCCTTCCATGATACTTCAGCGGTATTCTTCCGGTATACAGCCTTGAGACCAAAGGCCAGTTCCCATATCCGATATCAACGGTCAGTAAAGTACATTTTTCAAATTTTTTTCGATCAGATCTGTATCCCACCTCCATACTATTTCCATTTACTGTAGTCTTATTTATGATGTGAAGATGCAACGTTATTATTGGAGCTTTAGCGTTGTTGATAAAGCGCATGGCACAGCGTAGATAATTATTTTCACGACAATTACGCCTGAAATAATCATAGGCGTTGCTACCACCTATGTTGAACAATATCCCGTTTTTATCTGCCAAAGAACTTACGGTTTCCAGTATGTCTGTATCATCAGGAGCAATGTATTCATTTATATGAACGAGCAGTCCTCTATATTCACTGATATTCTCAACAGTATATAATTCTCTGAGTGTAATCCCGTGGAGACCGAGAAATTCGTCTACTCGTATATAAAATCTGCTTTTGTCCATATCATGAACATTAACATATTCCAAATCTTTCATGCTGTTAATGATGAAGTATACTTTATAATGAAAGGTGATTTTTCTTACACGTTCATCTGTCATATTACTGTACATTATCAGATATTCTGTTCGTTCATCAAGATAATCCTTGCATAGCATAAATTCATCTATATCTGCAACTGCGATTGCTTTAATTTGCTTCTTAAGATAACTTAGCAGCCTGAATCCCATTCCATATACATTTGATTTACAGACAAAGAAACTATTGGCGATTTGTTCACGTTCTATGTTTAAACGAACAAGTGAAACATTTACGTCAAGGAAACTCATATTGCACCTTCTTTCATTAGTCAATGAAAAGATGTTTTTTTCTGTAATCAGAAAGAAGATTCAAAAGGTTCTCTTCCTTGCTTTTATACCCATAATAATATCTGCTTGCCCAAAAAAGATACATGATACATACCAAACGATATTTCTTCTTGCTGATATAAGCAGCCGACATCATCCTGTTATACAGATTATAATTCAATCTCTTCCT
>JAAYYM010000188.1 GCA_012515365.1 Clostridia bacterium | reverse complement strand
TCTTTGCAGATATTACCGGAGCGCCTAAAATAGAGGGAATTCTACAGATTGATCAGGAAGATGTAAGAGCAGCACTCCCATCTGTTAATGATCAGGTAATCGTATATAAATATACAGAGGAGTGTACAGGTGATCTGGGCGAGCTGGTAGGAACAGATTCTTTAGAAGAAATTAATCAGGTATTTTACGAAATGGTTAATCGATCTGGAGAAGAAAAAGTTTTGAATAGGCTTCACAAGGAATTTGTGAAACAATATAAAAGCTGGGATTTTGAAAAAACAGACAAGAAAAAGCTGCGTGTTGATGGCGAAAAACGTAATTGTCAGGGCTACAGTCTGGAATTGACAAGAGATAACTTAGAGGATCTGATGACGGCTGTAGAGGAGATTTACGAAGAGGAGTATGAAGAGCAGATATTTGAAACATATAAAGAGGTCTTTGACGATTTTTCAACAGAAATCAGATCATATTCAACTGAGGAGCTTGAATTCTATATTTATCGTGGGAAACTGGTATGCATTGACTTTCCGGAATCTGATCTGACAATAAACTTTAAAAACAGTAAAAACTGGCTTATGGATTTTTCGATAGAGTCGACCGGAAAAGAAATAGTAGGTATTTCGGGTGAGACGAATAAGAGTGAAGAAAGCTATCAGATTTATCTTGATGGAAAGGATTGCGGAGAAGTCAAGTATGATTACAAGACAGGTGATTTGGGCTGGTATGCGGATGGTATGGAAATATTAGGAACTATGTCAGCGTCAAAGAATAAGTTTGAATTGATCATTGATGAGGTGAGCGAAGATGGAGAAACACTTGACTTTTCTAATACATTTACTATAAAAAGAGGAGCCAAATTCGAAGAAATCAGTGGTGAGGAATTTGATCTTGGTTCAGCTTCAGAGCGAGAGTTGAATGAACTCCTTGAACAGTATGCAGAGTGCTTTAGAGAGATTTCAGAAGAAATAGACGATATGGGGATGTATTTGTGATCATAATCAGATACTTTTTTATGGAACTTAAAAGGACCGCCGTAGTGATGCGGCGGTCTATCTTTCGAATTTTGATTGGATTGTTTCTTTTGTGTGGTGCAGTTATGCTAATTGCCGCAACACAACAGAATCAGCACACCTTTCAAAAACTTAAGGTGGCAATCGTGCTGCCGGATCAAAATGAAATTACTGACATGGCAGTGAATCTGATTTCTACCATGGATAGTATTAAATCCGTCTGCTCATTTTCCTATTGTACTAAAGAAGAAGCTGTCAGTGGAATAGAGCAGGGAAATTATCAGGCAGCTATGCTTTTGACAAAGGACATGTATCAGGATATAAATAGTGGAATCAATACGCCTGCCAGGATCTTATTTGCTGAATCAGATGCGACAGAAATGATAGTTTTTCGCGAACTGTTAAGAGACGGTGTCTGGATGTTACGAACATGTGAAAGTGGCGTATATGCCTATCTTGCTTATCTGTATTACAATCAGGTGCCTACGATTAATGATATCGGAACTTTACTTGCACAGCGCTATATGACAGTGATTTTTGATCGTGAGACGTTGTT
>JAAYYM010000022.1 GCA_012515365.1 Clostridia bacterium | reverse complement strand
TTGCAGATGATCCACAGCTTAACTGCAGACTATATGAAGGACGAAATCCAGTCAGAATCATTTGCGATACCACATTACGAACACCTATCACATCCTTTGTTGTAACAGATGCAAAGGTAAACCGTACAATCATAGCAACTGCCTGTCGGGATAAAGAAAAGCAACAGCCATATTTACAAGCAGGGTGCGAAATCTTAGAGCTTGAAAAGGATGAAAATGGAGTTGATCTGAACCAGCTGATGGATAAACTCGGTGAGTCTGAAATCGACAGCGTTTTGCTTGAAGGAGGTGCAACACTTAACTGGTCTGCACTCAGGAGCGGGATTATCCGAAAAATACAGGTTTATATAGGTGCAAAGATTTTTGGTGGAATAGGCGCAAAATCACCAATTGGTGGGACTGGTTTTGAAGAAGTCGAGAATATGTATCACCTAGAGGGAATCAGCTATACACCATTAGGAGAGGATCTTTTGATAGAAAGCGAGGTGGTCCGAATTTGTTCACCGGAATTATAGAAGAAGTAGGACGGATTATAGCAATCCGAAGAGGACAAAAAGCGATTACTCTGGTCATTGGAGCACATAAGATCACAAGTGATATGAAGCTTGGCGACAGTATAGCGGTAAACGGCGTCTGTTTGACTGTTACCAAATTTAACGGGCAGCAGTTTCAGGCAGATATTATGGCAGAGACACTGCATAAGACATCCTTTGAGAAACTTGTAATAGGTGATCAGGTGAACTTAGAACGTGCGATGTCGATGAATGACAGATTCGGAGGCCATATTGTCACAGGACATGTTGATGCTACAGGAACGATCGTGAAGAGGGAAAAGGATGGAATTGCAGACTGGTTTCAAATCAGGGCTCCTAAAGAAATCATGAAACTGATATTTACAAAGGGATCAATCGCGATTGATGGGATCAGTTTAACCGTTGCCAAAAAGGAAAAAGAAACATTTTCAGTTTCTGTTATTCCACATACAAAGAGCGAAACGACATTATCAGATAAACAGTCGGGAAGTATCGTGAATCTGGAAAATGACTATGTTGCAAAATGTATTGTACAGACTATGTGGAACCAGGGAATCGTAAAGGAGGAGTGACATGAAACAATATAGCAATCAGTATAGTAGTATCGAAGATGCAGTAAAGGCATTACAAAATGGAGAAATTGTTATGGTGTCAGATAATGAAGATCGGGAAAATGAAGGAGATTTTATCTGTGCAGCTGAACATGCAACAACAGACAATCTGAATTTTATGGCAACGCACGGCAAAGGACTGATCTGTATGCCGATGAGTGACGAAATCTGCAAAAAACTGAATCTGGCGCAGATGGTGTCAGATAATACAGATGCTCATGAAACGGCATTTACTGTTTCTATAGATTATATAGATACAAAGACAGGAATTTCTGCCGAAGAGAGAGGACTGACTGCCAGAAAATGTGTAGAGGATGAAGCCAGACCAGAGGATTTTAGAAGACCGGGACATATGTTTCCATTGCTGGCACGCAAATATGGTGTATTGGAAAGAGGGGGTCATACAGAAGCAACGGTTGATTTAATGCGTATTGCAGGATTAAAAGCGTGTGGTCTATGCTGTGAAATCATGCGTGAGGATGGCACGATGATGCGCGGTGAGGAATTAATGGCGCTGGCACAAAAATGGAATCTTAAATATATTACGATTGATGCGTTGAAAGAATACCGAAAAAAAACAGAGATATTGGTTGAGCAGATCACAGATACACTTTTACCAACTAAATATGGAAACTTTCGTGCATATGGTTATATCAATCGAATCAATGGTGAGCATCACGTGGCATTGGTAAAGGGAGAAATCGGGGAAGGAAAAGATGTATTATGCCGTGTCCATTCCGAATGCCTTACCGGAGATGCATTTGGATCGATACGCTGTGACTGTGGAGATCAGCTTGCATATGCCATGAAACAGATTGAATCTGTGGGAAGAGGGGTTTTGCTCTACATGCGTCAGGAAGGAAGGGGAATCGGTCTGATCAATAAATTGAGAGCATATCAGCTTCAAGATCAGGGAATGGATACGCTAGAAGCAAATCTGGCATTAGGCTTTCCGGGCGATATGCGGGAATATTATATCGGAGCGCAGATTTTAAAGGATTTGGGGATTAAGACACTCAGACTTTTAACCAATAATCCGGATAAAGTCTATTCGCTTTCTGATTATGGAATGGAAATTGTAGAGCGTGTGCCGATCCAGATGCCACCGACAGCATACAATTTATTTTATTTAAATACAAAAAAAGAAAAAATGGGACATATTTTAAAGAAAATGGAGGAATTATAAAATGAAAGTGTATGAAGGAACATATGTATCAGAAAAAATCAAGGTAGGAATTGTTGCAGCAAGATTTAATGAGCTTATTACATCAAAGCTCATTTCAGGAGCTATGGACGGACTGAAACGTCATAATGTGGAGGAGGATGATATCGAGATCGCATGGGTACCGGGAGCGTTTGAAATTCCTTTAATTGCAAAAAAAATGGCCAAAAGCGGTAGATATGATGCTATTATATGTTTAGGTGCAGTTATCAGAGGTAATACCACACACTATGACTATGTCTGCAGCGAAGTATCCAAGGGAATTGCTCAGGTATCATTAGAGAGTGAAATCCCCGTAATGTTTGGCGTATTAACAACAGAGTCTATTGAACAGGCTATGGAGCGTGCAGGCAGTAAGGCAGGAAATAAAGGCTTTGACTGTGCGATGGGTGCAATCGAGATGGTCAATGTAATTAGAGAATTGAAATAGAAGAAAGAGGTGAGATCAGAGCATGAAGATACTAGTAGATGCGGACGCATGTCCGGTGGTAAAGGAAGTGGAACGAATTGCTAAACAGTATGGGATTGAGGTTATTCTGTTATGTGATACGAATCACGTTCTGACATCGGAGTACAGTGATGTAAAAGTGATTGGTGCAGGCGCAGATGCAGTAGATTTTGCTCTGATCGGTCTATGTCATGCAAATGACATTGTCGTAACCCAGGATTATGGGGTAGCAGCAATGGCTCTTGGTAAAAAGGCAAAATGTATCCATCAGAGTGGAAAAATATATACGGATGAAAATATCGATATGATGTTAATGGAGCGGCATTTGTCAAAGGAAGCCAGAAGAGCGTCTTCCAAAAATCATATGAAGGGGCCCAGAAAAAGAACCACTGCAGATGATGAAAAATTCAAGGAGGCTTTTGAAAAGCTGATTAAGGCATCTCTTTGACTTTTTCATAGAAGTCAAGAATTGTACCATGTTCCCATGCAGAGATATCCTCTTGGTTTTTATTTAGTATCCAGTCAGTAATGAGATAACAGTTGATCCCAAGTCGAGATGCACACATATCTTCTATTACATCATTTCCAACCATCATGCATTCCTCAGGCTTTTTATTGATAGCAGTAAGAATAGAGCGGTAATAGTTTAGATTGGGCTTTGCATAATAGGAGTTTTCATAATAAGTGATCAGTGAAAAATCATCTGGGGTAAGACCAGCCCATTCAATGCGTGATTTTGTTGCAATTTCCGGAAAGATTGGATTAGTTGCCAGAATTAGTTCATATCCTTTTTCTTTAAGGATACTTACAGAATGAACCAGTTCTTTTGAGGGAAAGGCAAATTTTCTGATTTCCTGAAATTCATTCTCATAAAAGGAGATAAACTCCTGTTCATAAGCGCGTATATTAGTATGTAACGCATCTGAGAATGCCGGCCAGAAGCATTCTTCATTTGTAACCTTTCCATCATTATTGACCATGGCTTTGGTTCCCAGCCAGACTGCATTGATCAGATCGTCTGGATTAAATCCCAGGGGAGCAATTTTTTTAATGAGAAGTTTAAAATATTCATTTGTGAAAGTCGCGGTATCCATGGGTAGAAGTGTACTGTCTAAGTCAAAAAGGATGGTGTTAAGCATGTGGGGGGCTCCTTTGGTTTTGTTGGATGGTTTTAGGTAGTGAGCGATTTTATCAATCTATACAAAAACGTTCGTCGAGGGCGTTTTTGTATAGATTGATAAAATCGTAATTACATAAAAACATTTGCATAATTGAAAAAAAGAGGCGGTGAGCCTCGTGATGTTCTGTGAACGGAGGGCATGGGATTCGAACCCACGGTGCTGTTAGGCACACAGCTTTTCGAGAGCTGCACCTTAAACCACTCGGACAACCCTCCAGGTTTAGATGAAATTTAGGGGTATAGTATTTACATAACATGCAAAATGAATTAAAATCAACATTGAAATTATAATACACGGAATATCGTTCGTCAATTTTTTTTGAGAACCGAATTTACAAATTATAGAGAGCAGGGTCAACAAATATGTTGAAAAAGTGGAATCATCAGGATTATCCTTATTTATATGATACACATGTACACACCAGTCAGGCGAGCGCCTGTGCAAAAAATAGTGGCGCAGATATGGCAAGGGCATATAAAGAAGCAGGATATGCCGGCATCATCATAACAGATCATTTCTATTATGGAAATACAGCGGTTAACAGAAACCTGCAATGGGAAGACTGGGTTGAAAGATTTTGTCTGGGATATCTGGATGCAAAGCAGGAAGGTGCGAAAATAGGATTGGATGTTTTCTGGGGTTGGGAATCCGGTTATCAAGGTACAGAGTTTCTGATTTATGGCTTGGATAAGGACTGGCTGTTAATGCACCCAGAGATCAGAGATGCTAATATACGAAGGCAGAGAGAACTGGTTGAGCAGGATGGCGGAATCGTGATACATGCTCATCCATATCGAGAGGAAGACTACATCAGAGAAATCAGGCTTTTTCCAGAATATATACATGGTGTAGAATGCCTAAACGCATGTCATTCCAATCCGGACAGCATGGCACATTATGCACCGGAATATGATGAAAGAGCACTTCGTTATGCCAGAGAGCATGATTTTATCCTTACAGCGGGATCGGATATGCATCAGATGGACCTATATGGCGGAGGCATGGCATATGCTGAGAAATTTAAAGACGTTGATGATTTTGTAAAGGCATTATATGATAAGAAGGCATGCATTCTGACAGACGGCAGCAAACAGTATTTAAGTACAGATTTATACCGGTGTTAAGCATACAGGAAAAGGCAGGTTTAGTGTGAAAGAATTAGAATATCCATTTGACAGCAGATACATCATTAAGAAAAAGAGAAGCATAAGAAGAGAGCTGCTTGAAAACGCCTCTTCTATGATTGAGAAAAAGATTGCCGTATTAGGCGGATCTACAACCCATGACATCTGTGCGATCATGGATCTTTTTCTGCTCAATCAGGGTATCAAGGCTACTTTCTATGAGAGTGAATATAATCAGTACTGGGAAGATGTCATGTTCGATAACGAGGAACTGAAAGCATTTGCACCCGATGTGATTTATATTTATACAGGTGTTAGAAATATCAAACAGTTTCCGTCACTTTCTCAGGAAAAAGAAGAAATCGAACAGATGCTTCAAAATGAGTATATGCACTATCAGGTGATGTGGGAAAAAATTGAACAAACTTATCATTGTGTGGTGATACAAAACAACTTTGAATACCCATCTGATCGTCTGTTTGGCAATCAGGACAGTGTGAATATTCATGGAAAAGTGAATTATGTAAACCGACTAAATCAAATGTTTGCAGACTATGCAGCTCAAAATAAAGATTTTTTTATTCATGATTCTAATTATCTGTCGGCAACCTATGGACTAGATCGCTGGGCTGATCCGATCTACTGGCATATGTATAAATATGCATTGTCTTTAGAAGCAATTCCGACATTGGCATTTAGTGTTTCAAATATTATTAAATCAGTTTATGGAAAAAATAAAAAGGCATTGGTGCTGGATCTGGATAATACACTTTGGGGTGGAATCGTCGGAGATGATGGTGTTGAACAGCTCGAGATCGGTCAGGAAACATCTATGGGACAAGTATACAGCGAATTTCAGGAATATGTGAAAAAGCAGAAGGAAATAGGTGTTTTATTGAATGTTTGTTCGAAAAACGATCATGAAAATGCCATAGCTGGTCTGAATCATCCTGACAGTCACCTGCATCCGGAAGATTTTATTGTGATCAAGGCCAATTGGGAGCCAAAGAGTAAAAATATTGTGGAAATCGCTGATCAGCTGAATCTGCTTCCGGAATCGTTTGTATTTGTGGATGACAATCCGGCGGAACGAGAGATCGTGGCAGCACAGGTACCAGGAGTGAAAACACCGGATATCGGAAGTGTAGAACAATATATCAGGGTATTAGATCATTCCGGATTTTTCGAAGTAACGAATCTTTCTACCGATGATGCAAAACGAAATCAGATGTACAAGGAAAATGCGCAGAGAATACAGCTACAGCAAAGCTTTACTGATTATTCTGATTATTTAAAATCGCTTGAAATGAAGGCAGTTATCGAGCCTTTTACACCAATGTATATGGAGCGGATTGCGCAGCTGACCAATAAAAGTAATCAGTTTAATCTGACCACCAAACGCTATTCCGGTGCTGAAATAGAAGAAACAGCAGCTTCATCAGATTATATAGATCTATATGGTAAGCTTGAGGACAAGTTCGGAGATAATGGAGTCGTATCTGTTGTGATCGGAAGAAAAGAAGAGACGACGCTTCATATCGATTTATGGATCATGAGCTGTCGTGTCCTAAAACGTGATATGGAATATGCGATGATGGATGCGTTAGTAGATCAGTGTATCAAGAATGGGATCCGTCAGATCAGGGGATATTATTATCCGACTGCGAAAAATGGAATGGTACGTAATTTCTATGAGCTTCAAGGCTTTTCAAAAGAGTCTGAGGATGAAGAAGGAAACTCAGAATGGCTATTCACACTTGATGCCGATTATGTAAAGAAGAACAAGGTCATTTTTTTGAAAAACTAAGCTTGTGACAAGTCTTTATCTATTATATAATGAATGTGTCTAGAGTTACAACAAAGGTGGAAGGAAGTGAGTGACATGAAGAGAATAGGAATATTAACCAGTGGAGGCGATTGTCAGGCTCTGAATGCGGCGATGCGTGGAGTTGTTAAGGCATTGTGGTATACATTAGGACCAGATGAAGTAGAAATATATGGTTTCTTTCATGGATACAAAGGATTGATTTACAGCAACTACAGAAAATTGGAGTTTTCAGATTTTTCAGGAATTCTGACACGTGGAGGTACCATTCTTGGAAGTTCAAGAATGCCGTTTAAATTAATGCGTGAGCCGGATGAAAAAGGAATTGATAAGGTAGCTGCGATGAAGCAGAATTATTATAAGCTGAATCTGGACTGCCTTGTGATCTTAGGTGGTAACGGTACACATAAAACAGCGAATCTGCTTAGAGAAGAAGGTTTGAATATCATCACACTTCCTAAGACGATCGATAATGATCTTTGGGGAACTGACATGACATTTGGTTTCCAGAGTGCAGTTAATATCGCAACTTATGCAATAGACTGTATTCATACAACAGCATCCTCTCATGGACGCGTATTTATCGTAGAGGTTATGGGACATAAAGTAGGATGGCTGACGCTTAACGCAGGAATAGCAGGTGGCGCAGATATTATATTGATTCCAGAGATCCCATACGACATCAATAAAATCGTAGATGCGATTAACCAGAGAACAAAACGAGGAAGCTCTTTTACTATATTAGCAGTTGCAGAGGGTGCTATTTCTAAGGAAGATTCGATGCTTTCGAAGAAAGAGTTAAAAGAAAAACAAGAAAAGAACAATTATCCGTCTGTATCTTATGAGGTAGCAGCAAAGATCCAGGAGATGACAGGACAGGAAATCAGAGTTACAGTTCCCGGACATACACAAAGAGGAGGAAGTCCATGTGCATATGACCGTGTGCTTGCTTCCAGACTCGGTACTGCAGCAGCAGAGCTGATAATGAAAAATGAGTATGGATATATGGTTGGAATTGTAAACAGAGAAGTCGATAAGATCCCGCTTGCAGAGGTAGCAGGAAAATTAAAGACAGTATCACCTGATGCCACGATTATCAAAGAAGCAAAATTACTTGGTATCAGTTTTGGTGACTGATTGATCGATTAAGAATAGGAAGTGCAAAGATGTCTTATACCGCCTTATATCGAAAATGGCGTCCTGACAGTTTTGATGACGTAAAGGGTCAGGATCATGTTGTTAAAACATTAAAAAACCAAATCGCATCAAATCGAATAGGGCATGCTTACTTATTCTGTGGAACAAGGGGTACCGGAAAGACCTCAATAGCAAAAATATTTGCGAAAGCAGTTAATTGTGAACATCCCATAGATGGAAGTCCATGTGGTGAATGTGCCGGTTGTAAATCCATTACAGCCGGTACTTCCATGAATGTAATCGAAATCGATGCAGCATCTAATAATGGTGTGGATAATATTCGACAGATACGAGATGAAGTCGCGTATTCTCCTACAGAAGGCAAGTACAAAGTCTATATTATCGATGAAGTTCATATGCTCTCCATAGGAGCTTTTAATGCATTATTAAAGACTCTGGAGGAGCCGCCTTCTTATGTTATTTTTATATTGGCGACGACAGAGGTTCATAAAATTCCGATTACAATCCTTTCAAGATGTCAGCGATATGATTTTAAAAGAATCACCATCGACGTTATAACTGACAGACTGAGAGAGCTCATGGAAAAAGAACAGATCGAGGTCGAAGAGAAAGCACTTCGCTTTATTGCAAAAACCGCAGATGGTTCTTTGCGTGATGCACTGAGTCTGCTTGACCAGTGTACAGCTTTTTATTTTGGTGAGGTTCTTACTTATGACAAAGCACTTGATGCATTAGGAGCTGTTGATACCGAAGTTTTTAGCAGATTTTTAAGATTAGTACTCGATACAGATGTGACGGGAGCGATACATTTACTTGAGGAAATCATCATACAAGGAAGAGAATTGACACAGTTTGTGACAGACTTTACTTGGTATCTTCGAAATCTTTTGCTTGTTAAAACCTCAGAACATGCAGATGAAGTGGTCGATGTTTCGAAGGATAATCTGGAAAGGCTGAAAGAAGAAGCACAGATGATCGATCCGGAAACACTCATGAGATACATCCGTATTTTTTCGGAGTTAAGTAATCAGCTACGTTATGCATCTCAAAAACGTGTCATGATCGAAATGGCAGTGATCAGACTATGCAAGCCAAGTATGGAAACAGATATGGATTCCTTGATTGAGAGAATCCGTCAAATGGAAGAAAAACTGGAAAAGGGTGTCGTAGTCAGTCAGACCGCCATCCCTCCTTCACAATCAGGGCAGCAAACATCGACATCTGTTACGAAACCACAGCTGCCAAAAGCCATTCCGGAAGATATTCAAAAAGTAGTATCTATGTGGGTAGGCATTGTCGGAGGTATGGAAGGAATTTATAAAGCGTATTTAAAGAATGCAAAATTAAGCATATCTTCAGATAATAAATTATTAATTGTGTTAACAGAAGCAATGGCAGCAAAAATGCTTCGTGATGAAACACATAAAGAAAAAATTAAAGAAATGATAGCGGATCGAATCGGAAAAGAAGTCGATATTGACATTAAATGTCTGGAAAAAGAGCAGAACTTCGAGCAGACATATCCGGATTTAAGTCAGTTTATCAGCATGGAAGTAGAAATAGAAGATGAAAAGGAGGAACTATAATGGCAAAAAGAGGTGGATTCCCTGGGGGCGGAATGCCGGGAAACATGAATAACCTAATGAAGCAGGCACAAAGAATGCAGCGTCAGATGGAAGAAAACCAGAAAGAATTAGAAGAAAAAGAATTTGTAGCGGCAGCTGGAGGTGGTGCAGTTGAGGTTACAGTTACCGGAAAGAAAGAGATCACAAAAGTAAAATTATCACCAGAGGTTGTTGATCCTGATGATATCGAAATGTTAGAGGATTTGATCATGGCAGCGACAAATGAGGCTTTTCGTAAGATGGAAGAGGAGTCACAGGCGGCAATGTCAAAACTGACCGGCGGTATGGGACTGGGCGGCGGACTTCCTTTTTAAGCAAGAAGAGAATGTACAGGTAGGTAGACATGGAATTATATAGCGGATATATCAATAGATTGATAGAAGAGTTATCAAGATTACCTGGGATAGGGACAAAATCCGCACAGCGCCTGGCTTTTTTTCTGATCAGCATGCCTGAAGAAAATGTTGAGCGTTTAGCTAATACAATGCTGGAAACGAGAAAAAAGATCAGATATTGTAAAAGCTGTTGTACGTTAACAGATAATGAGTTATGTCCAATTTGTGCGAATGCAAAGAGAAACAAGAGAGTCATTATGGTTGTAGAAACTCCCAGAGATCTGGCAGCATATGAAAAGACCGGAAAATACGAAGGCGTATATCATGTATTGCATGGTGCGATTTCACCCATGATCGGAATCGGTCCGAATGATATTCGTCTAAAGGAGCTGATGCAGCGATTACAAGAACCTATAGATGAAGTCATTATAGCGACTAATTCATCTTTAGAGGGCGAAACCACAGCCATGTATATCAGTAAGCTTGTTAAGCCTACTGGAATCAAAGTCACACGTATTGCCAGCGGCGTACCAGTTGGCGGCGACCTGGAGTATATTGATGAGGTCACACTGCTTCGTGCTTTAGAAGGCAGAATCATACTTTAAAGGAGAGAGTAAAATGAGCGTAAAAAAAGAGAGTTTCGGAAAAACAAAACAAGGAACAGAGACATTTTTATACACGATTGAAAACAAAAATGGTATGAAAGCTAAAGTAACGAATTTTGGTGCCATTCTGGTTGCTTTATATGCACCGGATCAGAATGGTCAGATGAAGGATGTTGTACTTGGATATGATAAAATAGAAGATTACGAGAATAATGGCAGCTTCTTTGGAACAACAGTAGGAAGAAATGCAAACAGAATTGCAGATGCAAAGTTTGAAATCGATGGAGTTACTTATCAGCTTGCAGTGAATGATGGAAAAAATAATTTACATAGTGATGCCGATCACGGATTTCATAAATGTATATGGGCAGCAGAACCGGCGCAACAAAGTGTTAAATTTACTTATGTAAGCAAGGATGGAGAATTAGGATTTCCGGGAACACTTAGAATTAGTGTTACATATACATTGACAGATGAAAATGCAATCGAGATCCATTATGATGGAATCAGTGATAAAAAGACAGTGATCAATATGACAAATCACAGCTACTTTAATCTTTCAGGACATGATGCTGATAAAATCTATGATACAAAATTAATGCTTGCATGCAGTCATTATACACCTGTTGTACCTGGTGCAATCCCTACCGGTGAGATCGCACCTGTTGCAGGAACAGCAATGGACTTTTTGACAGCAAAGAGAATCGGTGATCAGATTAATGATAACTGGGATCAGCTTACTATGGTACAGGGATATGATCATAACTGGGTCATTGATCAATATGACGGAACAATGAGAAAAATAGCTGTTGCGACAGATGAAAAAGCGAAGAGAACAATGGAAGTATATACAGACCTTCCGGGAGTACAGTTCTATGCAGGTAACT